>CADBQQ010000137.1 GCA_902796825.1 uncultured bacterium | reverse complement strand
GGTTATGCAGACGAAGGCGCAATAACTATTGACGGTAAAATACTATCAAGAGGAGATGTTACCCTTTACGCTAATGGCATTAACGTTGGGAAAAACGGTGCCGTGCTTGCGAATGTTAATGCAGGTAACGTTCTTGCAGGGACTAATGAATTTAATACTCTGTTCAACAAATTAGTTAACACTGACGGAATTATTGGAACTGAACAACAACAGTTCACTACTGACAGAAACGGTAAATTATTCATCAAATCTACAGGCGGTATTAACATCGAAGGAAACGTGATGAATTATGCTAATGGAACTAATTCTACAACTACCGTTCAAAACTCTCTGCTTGAAGGTAAAACAAATACTAGCGGGTTTAAAATTGCTAAAGGAGCTAATGTTACGGCTAACGCCGGCAAAGTTCTATTGCAAAATAACGCAAACAACATGGATATTGCCGGAAACGTCATTAACAACAACGGTAATACCGAAATTAACAACATGCCGTATACTTATGACAGCAATCTTAATCCTGTTAAAACCAGTGATTCTAAATTAACTGTTTCCGGAAAAGTTAATACTAACGGCAACGTACTTATTTCTAATGCTGGTAGCAATGGTATGCTTATCTCTGGAGAGGTTAACTCTAAAGGAGATACTGAAATTAGAAACGGGTTTGTTTCTGGTAATATTCCATACGAAACAGGAGCGTTAGATATTTCCGGTAACGTTAACACTGACGGTAATCTTAAAGTTACTAACCTCAAATCAGGTGTTGACGGTTTAAATATTACAGGTAAGCTTAACACTCAAGGTACTTCCGAAATCGTTAACAACGGTAAAGCAGGATTAAACGTTAAAGAAAGCGGGCTTGTTTATTCTAAAGGTAATGCGCATCTTTATAACGACGGGGAAGATGGTATTACTATTGAGCCAAACGCTAACGTTAATACTGACAGCAATTTACATATTGAAAACCGTTCTACAGGAGCTGTTAAGGTTCAGGGACATACAAATTCCAAAAAATCTACTACAATTGATTCTTACGGCGGAAACGTTATATTAGGGCACAATGCTACTAATGAAAATGTTAAAGCCGGTGAAGATATTAACATTAACGTATACAATGCCAACATCTGGAACTACGCGCGTGAAAGCGGAGAAGAAATTCTACACGCAAAAGACGGTGCTAAAACTTTCTTAGTTGCGGATGGGGATCTTAATATGTACGTTGAAAACGGTACTATTGGTGACGAAGCAGGAGGTGTTTGCACTTCTGGAAACTGCACAGGTATAGGAGCTGTTGGTACGCGTGATTTCAACAAATCTATTAACGCTAACATTAAAGGAAAAGTTAACGCAAAAACCGTTGACAAGGCTAACAAAGAAAAAGATTTAGTTATTAACTACGCGGCTATTGATTCAGATATGAACATTGATGCTATCAAAGCGGACGGTAAAGTTATTTTAACCGTTGATAACGGCACTGACGGTACATCCAGATACAACATTAACAATGTTTCTACTAACAATAATGTTGCAAACATTGAAGGATGGGGATTATCTGTTATTTCTTCAGGAAACATCGGTTCTGCTGACAAGAAAGTTACTTTCAACCAGACTAAAGCCGGAACTCTCAGAACTGCGGCTAACGACGGATTAACCTCCGGTAATGCTGATGCTACCGACGGTTACGGTATGGACGTGTTAGCTAACGGAGACATCTATATGAAAGGTTTAGATGACAAATACACCGTTAACAACGTTTGCTCTATGGTATCTAGAGAAGGTTCAATTGACGTTGAATTCTCCGGTAACACATACATTGAAGAAGTTACCGCAAAGAAAAACGTTAAACTCGTTACTCGCGGTAAAACTATGGAAATTAACCATCTTGGTACTGTTCCTTCTTTAGGTGACAACGGACAAGTTGGAAACAATGTTTATGACACATACTTAGGCGGAGCTGAAAGAGTGGCGGACAACGCTAATTTCGGTGACGATGACGGTAATGGTTACGACCACGCTACGCCTAACAACGCGATTGTTAAAGCGTTGGATATTAATAAAAATATTAG
>CADBQQ010000136.1 GCA_902796825.1 uncultured bacterium | reverse complement strand
CATAATATTTATTATGTAAATTGTTCTGTAGATTTTTTGTAGAAAACTAAAAAGTTTTCTACATTTATACTTTTTTTATTGCATTTTTGTATTTTTTCTACATTTTTTAGATTTTATTAAATTAGTTTTCTACAATTTTTATACAGACTGAAACTATTACTATTATTACGTTTTAATAGTTTTATACAAATATTTGTTGTCTACTATCATGATTAAATTTTATTAATATATTAATTTAATATATTATTCATGTTACAAAACTAAAAAAATGCTTGTATCTTATTTATTCTTTTAATTTATTTATAATATAATATTCATAAAGGAGTAAGGGTATGAAATTTATTATAGGGAAAGAAGATTTATTAAATGCAATAAGAATAGTAGAAAGAGCAACTTCTCAAAAAGCTGTGCAACCTGTTTTATACAATATTTTAATCGAAACATTAGAAAATAATCAAATTAAATTAACTGCAACCGATTTGGTTCTAACAGTAATAACTTCTGTTGATGCCCAAATTCAAGAACAAGGAAAAATAACACTTCCTGCAAAAAAATTAAATGAAATAGTTTCAAAATTAGGTAATGATTTAGTAACATTCGAAGTTGAAGAAGGAAGTACAAATGTTACTATAACCTGTCAAAAATCAAAATTTGATATAATTGGAATTTCAGCTAATGAATACCCTGCGGAAGTCTTTAACTATCAAATTGATGAATCAAAATGTTTTGATGTTGAATTAAATCCGTTTTTGAAAGGTATAAGACAAGCCGGTTTTGCTTCTGCAAGTTATGAAGTTAGTAATTTGCTTTCCGGTATTGTTTGTGATTTTAATGACGGTATTTTAGAAATAGCTTCAACAGATGGTAACAGACTCGCAAGAGTAAGAGAAAAATTAAATAGTAATATCAACGAACAAACTCAGTTAATTATTCCGTCAAGAACTCTGAACGAATTACTAAAAATGAGTTCGTTTATTGATGAAGAAAATATAAAAATCTGCAAAGATAAATCAACAATTATATTTAAAACAGAAAAGATTTTGACTATATCAAGACTTCTTGAAGGTCAATTTCCTAGATATAATCAATTAATCCCGTCTGAAACTCCGAAAAAAGCAATAGTAAATGTTTCTCAATTGATTTCAGCTTTAGAACGAGTTTCTGTAATGGTTAACGACAAAACAAGTATTGTAAAAATGCATTTTGCAGATAATACTTTAACGTTGAGTGCAGATACACCTGATTCCGGAAAATCAGAAGATCAAATAGATATTCAATATACAGATGAAGAACTTTTGATTGCATTTAATTATAGGTTTGTACTTGATGCTTTGAGAATAATAGAAAGCGATGAAGTTGTAATAGGTTTGAATGCTCCTTTATCAGCGACAGTTTTGAAACCATCAAGTGAAGAAGATTTTATTTGCTTGATAATGCCTGTACAAATAAGATAATTTTTAAATAAGTATTGGCATTATAATATTATGTATTCAAATCTTTATAATTTAATTCATATTTTAAAATAGAAAAAATTTCTTGCACTTCGTTGAATTTAATAGTTCCACGTTTTAGTTTGTTTGAAATATTATTGTATGAATAATATTTTCCTGTTCTGTTTGATAATTCTTCACAAACTTTTTTTAGTGTTGTGCCTCTGCGTGCAATAATAACTTTAATTTCTTCCTTAATATTCATTTGAATGATTATACAATATCCCTCTTGCGCAAAACAAAAAATACTGTTATAATAACTATATAGTTATATATATAATTAAAATGTTATATAAAATTAAGTATAGTTATGTTGGAGGATTTATGAAACAGACAAAAGCGTTTACGTTAGCAGAGGTGTTAATTACCCTCGCAATCATCGGTGTCGTTGCAGCAATGACAATTCCAACACTGATTGCGAAAATCAATGACATTGTTAACACAAATACCGTTAAAGTGTTCAATTCTAAAGTCTTGAAAGGTATTAACTTAACAAAGACTGCGGGTGATTTGAATGACACTTATGACTCAACGTATCAATTCTTAACTGATGCGTTATCTAAAAATCTTAAGATGGCTAAGATTTGTGACGCGGACCACATACGCGATTGTATCCCTTATGACAAAATTAAGTATGAAGATAAAAGCGGAAACGAAAAGACGATTAATGTATCTGACCTAAAAACAGCAAGCAAATTAAATTTAAAAGCACCATATACTGATACAGCCGCTTTTGTATTAGGTGATGGTACTCCT
>CADBQQ010000135.1 GCA_902796825.1 uncultured bacterium | reverse complement strand
CTTCAACAGATTTTATCATCTCATAAGATTTTTCAAGAGTATCTATACATTTTTGCAAATATTCAGTATTTATAGAATTCATATTTCACCTCTAATGCATATTACCAGAAATCCTGTATCTAATCAAATAATATATTACCTTGAATAGATTTCGTGCTTTGACGGAACTCTTTCCGGCTCTATATAATTATTTATATAATCAACTGCTTCTTGCGGAGTCTTTGCAACATATATTATATTCTTGCGAGCAAATTCGTTTGCAAATTTTTCATTAACAATTTGATTAAAAAATTCTAACAATTTGTCATAATAACCATTTGTATTTAAAACTACAATCGGCTTTTTAATATAACCTAACTGTTTTTGCACAAACATTTCCGCAAATTCTTCCAATGTACCAAACCCGCCTGCCATAACAATAACTGCATCCGAAATTTCGTCCATTTTAGCTTTTCTGTCTCTCATACCCTCTGCAAGATAAAATTCATCACAATTGTCAGTCCTGCAGCCCATTTCAACCAATTTTTGGGGCATAACTCCATAAACTTTACCACCGTTAGCTTTAACCTCTGAAGCACAAGCCCACATCATACCCAAAGTACTGCCGCCATAAACAATATTATACCCGTTTTGACCGATTAAAAAACCTAACTCTTTTGCATCCTCATAATATTTTTCTTCTAAAAAATCACTTGCAGAACAAAATACACATATATTCTTTATTTTTTTAACCATTGAACTCCCCGCCTATTCTGTAATAATGAGAACAAGAAATACCTCTGCCTTCTTTAGAGCAATCTTTTTTAAGAGTATTCAAATCCCATCCGTATCCTAATGGTTTAACTGAGCCATCTTGATAAACGTTAACTCCATATATATCTTCTCCCCACACATTAGGTCCGCGCAAGCCGTTTATATCAAACATCATTATTAAGCCCGGTTCATAGTCAGTTCCGTTCACTAAATCTTTTATCCCGACAATATGACCGTTATCCGCAACATACAAGCTGTCAAAATAATATTCATCATTTTTTCTAACCCTTTGACCGTTCATATAATAAACATGATAATGTTTCAAAAGCTTTTCGCGTTCTTCCAAACGCAAATACGGTTTAATCAATTGAAGCATTAATTTTTCGTGTTCTTCTTTTGTTTGTGCATTTTTCAAACTCTTTACTATTTCTGAATCAGCCTGAGCTGCCATCGCCGTGAACATATAATCAGTTTTATTATAAGTTTCATTCCATTTAGAAATATAAGAAGCCTGTTTTGAAACAGTAAACCAAGAAACAGGCAGCAATAACAATGCAATTGCAAAAATTACAATTAAAGTTATCGAATATTCTGTTTTCCAGAAATGTTTTTTCATCTAACTTACTGCCGCCATATCTATACGTTTTTTTTCTGCATTCAATTTGTCATAAACCCAGTCAGGAACAAAATTTTTGCCCATTATAATCTGTCCGTTATTTGCATTTGGCGCATGAAAATCAGAACCGCCCGTAACAATCAAACCTAAATTCTCTGCCATTGTCGAAAAATACTCAACCATAGCAGGAGAATGTTTTCTATGATAAGCTTCGATACCGCATAAACCGTAACTCATCAACTCTTTTATAAGTCCTTCCGCAATATCTTCCAAATCGTGAGGATGGGCAATAACAGGAATACCGCCAGCGTCATAAATAATTTCTACAGCATCATGCGGAGAAACGGTCTTTCTCGGAACGTAAACAGGAGAATCTATATGAATATATTTTGCATAAGCTTCCATTACGCTGTTTGTCCCTCCGGCACTTGCAATTGCACGCGCAATATGCGGTCTGCCAATACTACCTCCTTGAGCAACCAGTTTTTTAATATCATCAAATTTGATTTTTATACCCTCTTTTTTATTCAAAAGAGCAAGAATTTCTCTTGTCTGCTTAACTCTTGCTTGCTGCTGACTTTTAACAAGTTCGATAAAATCACTGTTTTGCGTATTCATAAAATACCCGAGAATATGAACTTCGTTATTTTTATACAAAGTATTAACCTCTATTCCACGTATTAATTCAATTTTGTCATTCAAATTATTGGATTTAATATAATTTTGCGCAACATCATAAGCAAGAACATTATCATGGTCCGTAATTGCTATGGCATTAAGCCCGACATCAATCGCAGTATCCACAATTTTTTCCGGAGAAAAGACCCCATCAGAAAAATATGTGTGAATGTGTAAATCAGTCCTCATTTCCTTTTTCCTCTATATTATTACTACTTATATTAATCCTTTTAATGCATAAAGCGCGACCCGTCAAATTATCAATTTCAAGCTCTACAGCATTTACCTGAACAGTATCACCCTTAGCTATTTCATAACGCTCCGGAATATCAGTTAAAAACCTATTAAGTGAGGTCTGGTAATCCATACCGATAACCCCGTCCGATGCACCGCAAAATCCGGCATCCGTAATATATCCCGTGCCATTTATAATACTTTCATCTGCCGTTTGAACATGAGTATGAGTGCCCAAAAACGCACTCACCCCAAATTCAGAACAGTATTTTGCAAAACAAATTTTTTCTGCAGTAGCCTCTGCATGAAAATCAATAACCACAATAGGAGTAATTTCTTTTATACGTTTAATTTCTTGCGCTACAATTTCCCACGGAGAATCACAAAGCCCCATGAAAACCCTGCCCAAGACATTTATAACCCCAATTTTAACTCCGTTTTTTTCAAATATACGACTGCCTTGACCTTTGACCCCGCTAGGATAATTTATAGGGCGGACAAGTTTATCCGCATTTTCAATATAATTATTTATCTCTCGCTTATCCCAAATATGGTTTCCGCAAGTCATTACATCTACTCCGTATTCAATAAAGTCATTGTAATTCTTTTCTGTCAAACCAAAACCGTGAGAGGCATTTTCAATATTTGCAACAACAAAATCATATTTTTCTTTATTAGATGCCAAGAAATCTCTTACGGCAAACCGTCCGGGCTTTCCGACTATATCTCCGAAAAATATGATTTTTGTTACATTATTATCCATTATTTTGCTAATTCTGTTGCCCTAAACTCTCTAACAACAGTTACTCTGATTTGTCCCGGATAATCAAGCTCATCTTCAATCCGTTTTGCAACATCACGTGCAAGCTTGCCGGAAGCTAAATCATCAAACATATCTGCTTGAACGATAATTCTAACTTCTCGCCCTGCCTGAACGGCAAAAGATTGCTTTATTCCCTCATAACTGTTAACAATTTCTTCAATTTTTTGGAGACGCTTAATATAAATTTCTAAAGTATCACGTCTTGCACCCGGTCTGCCGGCAGAAATAGCATCCGCCACTTTTACCAAAACGGCTTCTATTGTATTTGCAACGACATCATCATGATGCGCTTCAATCGCATGAATAACCTCTGGTCTTTCACCAAATCTTGAAGCCAACTCAACACCAAGCTGAATATGAGTACCTTCTTGAGTTTGATCAACAGCTTTACCTATATCGTGAAGCAAGCCCGCACGTTTTGCGATTTTTTCATTTGCTCCAAGTTCAGCAGCAAGCATTCCTGCAATATGACCGACTTCAAGGGAATGTTTCAAAACATTCTGACCGTAACTTGTTCTGTAATATAATCTGCCAAGAGCCTTTATCAATTCTTTATTTAAGCCCATTACGCCCATTTCTAATGCGGCATTCTCGCCCTCTGTCCAAATCTTTTTATCAATTTCCTCCTGAGCTTTTGCAACCATTTCTTCAATTCGAACAGGGTGAATACGCCCGTCGACAATTAATTTTTCCAAAGCAACTTTCGCAATTTCACGTCTTACAGGGTCAAAGCTTGATAATACAACGGCTTCCGGAGTATCATCAATAATTAAATCAACCCCCGTCAAAGTTTCTAAAGCGCGAATATTACGACCTTCTCGACCTATAATTCGCCCCTTCATTTCATCGTTAGGCAATGCTACAACCGAAACTGTAGTTTCTACGACTTGTTCAATCATACAACGCTGCATTGTTGTTGAAAGAATTTCTTTTGCTTTTTCTAATGAAGTTTCTTTAATCTTTGCTTCATTTTCTCTTATCAATTGCATTTGCTCCTGAGCTAAATCATTTTTTAACTGCTCAAGCAATGTCTTTTTCGCTTCTTCGGAAGTCATCCCTGATATTTTTTCAAGTTCTTCGGTTTGCTTTTGTACAAGTTCCGCCAGATAATCTTCTTTTTCAAGAAGTTCATCTTTTTTGCGCTGCACTTGCAAGTCTTTTTCAGTATATTCTTGAATTTTATCTTCTAACGCATCTTCTCTTTTTGCAAGCTTTTGTTCTTGTCTTGCAAGCTCCTGCCTGCGTTCTCTTTCTTCCTCGTTTAAAGCTTCTCTGTCATTCTGCAATTCTTCAACAGCTTTAATTTTGGCTTCTTTGTAAAGAATTTTTTCCTTTTCATCAAGTGCTTTTCTGTCTTTTTCAACAGCTTCAAGCGCACTTTTAACTTTGTTTTTCTGGACAAACAAAATTGCAGCCAAAACTACCACCGCAATAGCCGCAATAACCAATAACAAGGTCTGTGCTTCCATAGACTCTACCTTATCCTTTTCTATTTTTTTTATAATACATGCAATGCCGGATACATATATCCTACCCGACGCATCTATTCAATTGTTAGTTAAATAAATCTATTGCATATATTTTCCAAAAAATTTTATACTACATCTGAAAATATAATATCATGTTTTTATTAATTTGTATAGTATATTTTTAAGGACTTTAGAAAACTTTATTTAACATCTCAATTTTTGCTCTATCAAAGACTTTGAAAAGAATTGTTTTCTCTTTAGAAGTTTCTCCCTTAACTATTTCAATATAAGATTTAGGAATTTTAAAAATTTTAGACAAATATTCTATTACAGCTTTATTAGCCTTGCCATCAATTGGCTGAGACGTAATTTTGATTTTTACTTCATTATCAGTTTTAATAATTTCATTTTTCTTAGCATTCGGTGAAATTTTTATATTCACAACTATGCCGTCTTTTGTTTGTTTAATCATTATATTTTTATTTTACACAAAAAAAAGGTGCATTTAAAATGCACCTTTTTTAGACGGACTTTTTGTCCAACATTTAAAATTATAATTTAGAAGCAACCATGTAAGTTGTTTCAGCAAGTCTTGTAGAATAACCCATTTCGTTATCATACCAAGAAATGATTTTAACTTGATTGCCGCCCATTACACGAGTTAACAAAGCATCAACCGTTGAAGATTGAGAAGTACCAACGTAATCTGAAGATACTAACGGTTCTTCTGTATAGCAAAGAACGTGTCCGTCAGCACCAGCTTTTAATGCTGCGTTAACTTCTTCTACAGTAACGTCTTTAGCAACTTCGAATACAACGTCAACCAAAGAAACGTCCGGAGTAGGAACTCTCATAGCAAAACCGTCCAATTTACCTTTCAATTGAGGTAAAACTAATGCAACAGCTTTAGCAGCACCTGTTTTT
>CADBQQ010000134.1 GCA_902796825.1 uncultured bacterium | reverse complement strand
TTATCCAAATTTGTCTGATATAAAATTGAAAGAAAATATAACTGAAAATGATGACGGGCTTGAAAAAATCCTTGCAATAAAACCTTATAATTATACATTTAAAGATGATAAAACCCAAAAAGCTCAAGTAGGTGTTATTGCGCAGGATTTAATGAAAATATTTCCTAATGCTGTATCAAAGGCAAAAGACGGTTATTATCGTATAAGATGGGATGAAATGTTTTATGCTATGGTAAATGCAATAAAAACATTAAATCAAAAAGTTGAACAAATTGTATCAGATGTTGCAAATATTAGTAAAGATATAAAAAATCTTAGTGATAGCAATAAGAAGATTAAAAAGCGCATTGTGGAGTTAAATGCGCGTGCAGCAAAGTTGGAAAAGAAATAACGGGGCATTATATAAATGAGTATATTTAAAAATAAAATTCTGAAACAAATTCAGAATGGCAAGCAAAAGGCTTTTACTTTAGCGGAATTGATGGTGCTAATCGCAATATTAACCGTATTATTTGCGGCATTTGCGCCGGTTTTTACAACGAGGTATAATAATGCATCGATTGATGACGTTTGGTCTTTTGTTCAAGATGATGTAAATGGCGATGCATATTCCGATGTATTAAATAAGGCTTTACCTTCAGAATTTTTTATTGGCTTAACTCCTACAAAAGCCAGTGATATAACAAGTACTTATGCTCCTTACTCCAAATTAGTTATTAGAGGTTCAAATTCTTTAACCTCCGGTAAAAAACAGGCACAAATGGATTTTCGTTACGGAAATTCAAATAGCGGTAATGGTTCTTTAGTTTCTTCTCTTTTTGCAGGTAACGGCAATATTTTACTGGGTGGACCATTTAGGAGTATCACAGACTCAGCAAAATATAATACATCTTTTGGTGTCGGAACATTAAATAAATTATCTTCCGGTTCAAATAATACTGCTGTTGGTTATAATTCTTTGAAATCTGTAACATCAGGATCTAATAATACTTCTATTGGTGTTGAAGCCGGAAAGTCAGTTGCTACAACGTCAAACAATACGTTTATCGGGTTTGAGAGTGGTAAAGCTATAACAGGGGCGGACAATACTCTTATAGGCAATGACACGATGAAAGTAAAATCTGGTAATAGAAATACTATTGTTGGTGCATTTGCAGGTCAGGAGCTTTCCGGTGATGATAATACGGCTATTGGTGCAATGGCAATGCATGCACATAGTAGCGGAAGTGCTAACACTGCTGTAGGTGCTTATTCTCTTGTAAACGGTAGCGGTAGTTATAATACCGCTATAGGATATAATGCTTGTTCTTCTGTTAATGGAAGCTACAAAACATGTATAGGTAAGGATTCAGGTTCTTCAAAAAATACTTCTGATTATGACGGGCAAGGAACTTTTACAGGTGGTTCAATGCCTGCAAGTATATTAAGTGATGATAAAGAAAGAGTTTTGATAGGAAGCACTCCTAAAACAAATTTTACAGATGGAGCCGCTGTTTTAGAAGTTCATAATGTAGGTGGTACAAATAGTAGTAGTTTAGGAAATGCTTCTGTTGTAATAAACGGTAACCTTATTATTAGAGGTCAAACTTTTACAATGGGTACAAACACCCGTGTGCAGAACGGTTTTTCATTAATGTCTTATGGTATTTCGCACCCAAAAGATGGAACATATTCTTATTTGGTAGGAGGAAGTTCGGGTTCACATGAAACCTATGAATTAGAAGGAAACTGCAAAAGACCTCACCATGCTGCCACAAATGGTTGGGATGCTTGTATTTGTGCTTATGCAGGAGATAATAATAATGGTATTGTTTCTTATGACTGGAGTACAACAGGTACAAATGGTAATTGTAGCGCGAAATCAGGCTTTTGTTTGGGCGGGTCTTATATAGATAAATCCACCAACGTAACTATAAATAAAGGTCCGGGTGGGGCAAATGATGATATTGTTGTCGATAGGGCTCACGGTTATGGCGGAGATGGAGATACATGTTGTCCTTATCTAAAATCAGATGCGAGATTAAAAAATATCGGTTCGCCTTTTACAGGTGGTTTAGAACAGCTAAAAAAAATAAAAGTTTTTAATTATACATTTAAAAATGATAAATATAAGCTTGCTCATGTTGGTGTAATTGCACAGGATTTGAAACTTATATTTCCGATAGCTGTATCTAAAGCAGAAAATGGATATTATACAATTCGTTGGGATGAAATGTTTTATTCAGCGATTAATGCAATCAAAGAATTAAATACAAGAATAGAAGAACTTGTATCCCGTGTAAAAAATGATATTGCACGAATTGAAAATCTTAAAAAAGACAACAAACAATTAGAAAAACAGTTGGATATTCTGGCTGAAGAATTAAATAAGTTGGAAAAATAAAACAAGACCCTGAATTTGTTTCAGGGTCTTATTTTTAAGTGTTTATTTGTTATTTTGTTTAAACGCATCCACAGCCAAATGAAAGTGATTGAGCTTTCAATGAATCTGCTTTGTCGGTTTCTTCCCAAGGAACGTTAATATCTGTTCTTCCCATGTGACCGTATGCCGCAAGTAATTGATAGAATTTGCCGCCGTTTTTAGAAGGTAAATTCCTTAAATCAAACTTGTTAATAATTCCCGCAGGTGTTAAATCGAAGTTAGAACGTACCAGACGTTCAATTTCTTCATCTGAGATTTTTCCTGTTCCAAATGTATCAACCATAATGGATAGCGGTTCAGCAACACCGATAGCGTAAGCAAGTTCGATTTCGCATTTATCGGCCAAACCGGAAGCTACAATATTTTTTGCTACATATCTTGAAGCATAAGCCGCAGATCTGTCAACTTTTGTAGGGTCTTTGCCTGAAAAAGCTCCGCCGCCGTGACGTGAATACCCGCCATAAGTATCAACAATAATTTTTCTTCCTGTCAAGCCGGAATCCCCTTGAGGTCCGCCAATAACAAATCTTCCTGACGGATTAATTAAAATAATTGTATCCGAGTCAGGTTGAATGCTTTCACTTGCGAATACATAGTCAATAACGTATTTTTTCAAATCATTTGATATAATTTGTTGAATTTGTTTGTTATCAGAAATTCCGCGAATTTCAGGATTATGTTGTGTAGAAAGCAAAATAGTGTGAATTCTTTTAGGTTTGCCGTCAACATATTCAACAGTAACTTGAGATTTTCCGTCCGGTCTTAAATAGTCAACAAGTCCTTCTTTTCTTACTTGTGCCAACCTATGTGACAATTTATGTGCCAGACTGATAGGAAGCGGCATTAGTTCAGGAGTTTCGTTGCATGCATAACCAAACATTATGCCCTGATCACCTGCACCAATAGCTTCAGTTTCAGTAGAAGAAGTATCAGCATTGTCGCTTCTTGATTCAAGTGCTTTATTTACACCGCTGCCGATATCAGTTGATTGCTCGTCAATACTTGTTAGCACTGCGCATGTATCAGCATCAAATCCGCCGCCGTTTATTCCTGTATAACCGATATTCCTAATAGTATTTCTTACTACTTGAGGAATATCAACATAACAATCTGCAGTGATTTCACCGCAAACAAGCGCCATGCCTGTAGTAACCGTAGTTTCAGCCGCAACTCTTGAACGGTTGTCTTTTGTTAAAAATTCATCCAAAATAGCATCAGAAATCTGATCGCATACTTTGTCGGGGTGTCCTTCCGTAACTGATTCGGAAGTGAACAAAAAGTTCTTTGTTGTCATTTCTTTTTTCTCCTTAATTTCTATTCTTTGCCGGTAAGTTTTTTAATTCCAACCCGGCACTCCATTTTTATACAGTTTAGTGTAAAAAATACAAATAATCAAATGTATATTAATTTTTAATAAGTATAAAATAATTATTTCTTTTTCAGAGCTTCAACCCTATTGGTTAAATCTGCGACTTGAAGTTTTAATTCTGAATTTTGTTTTTCAAGTTTTGTAATTTTATTTTCTAAATTTGTTGCTTGTTGTACAAGTTTAACGATTTTTTTATCTAATTGTACAATTGCATTAATTGAAGAATAAAAAATTTCATCCCAGCGAATTTTTAAATATCCGTCTTCTCCTTCAAACACTGCATTAGGAAATACTTTCTGTAATTGCTGAGCGATAACACCAACTTGCGGTGTTCTATTTTTATCTGCTTTGAAATTGTAATTAAATACTTTTAATTGACTAATTTTGTCTAATCCGTCATTATTTTTAGAACCAATGTTTTTAAGCCTGCGGTCACTGGTTGACTGCAGCGTTGGGCAATACGATTTATTATAATAATCAGAAGTTTGATCACTACATGGCCTTGAAGAATTGTGTCCTTTGCGATATCCAAGACCATTTTTCAAGTCGGAAGATAATACATCAACGGTATTATCTACCGCATATAGTTTGGTACCGCTTGTAAAGAACAATCTTCCTCTAACTATTAAGTTTCCGTTGATTACAGTTGTAGTGTTAGATCTGACAGAAGGACTATTTGCAAGAACATCATTGGTCCCACCTACGTTATGAATTTCTAATACAGCATCGCCACCGTAATATTCTTTAGGAGTGCTTCCGATGTATGTTCTTTGAACATCATCTGTAATCCCACCCAAATATGCCGCTGTAGTATTAGATTTCGGGCCTGAATTTGCGCCGATACATGTTTTATATGAACCGGTGGTAACTTGCGAACACGCGTTATAACCGATTGCAACGTTATTACTGCCGGTCGTTAAGTTTTGAAGTGCTCCTGAACCAATGGCAATGTTGTAACTGCCGCTAGTTAGTGCCTTTAGAGCATTATAGCCTTGACCGTAATTGTAACTTCCTGTAGCATTTAAACCTGAATTCACTCCTATAAATGTATTATAATTACCGCTTGATGATGTACCGGCTTGATACCCAACGGCCGTATTATAGTTCCCGGAATTACTCGTACCGGCTTTAGAACCTATAAATGTTCTGCCTCTTTTCCCTGTTGAATTTGCGCCTGCTTGATATCCGACATAAGTATTATTTTGGTCATTATTACTTATGGATTTTCCGGCTTCGTAACCTACCCCGACATTGTCTTTTGCACTTGTCGTCACAGTACCGCTGCCCATTGAATTCAACGCATTATACCCGATTGCAAGATTGTTGCGGGCAAGATATGTTGTGAATCTATTATATTTCATATTGGTATATGAACCGCCCAGTAAGACGTTTTTCATATCCATCAGCCAAGTTCCGGCAAGAGTACTGTCGGATGTACCGCCGTATCTGAATTGAACCTGTCTTTGAATTTGGTTAGAGTTTAAATTTGCAAGAGATCTTATTACTACTCTTGAGGAGTCCGGAGAAAGAGCGCTTACGTCAGCGCCTGTTTCAGGGGTTATACCGAATAGAGCCGTGCCTGTATAACTTGTATCTCCCGGTTCATAGTATGCGTTTCTCGGGCCCGATGTCGAGTCTGTTTTTTCTGCCCAATTCCAAACAGCATATTTACTTCTGTTTGATGATGCTCGTCTTTTAGTTACAAGCGGTGCAAATGCTGCAAATATAATTGACAAAACCAGAAGAACAACCATTACTTCTGCTAAAGTAAAACCAAATTTATTTCTATCCAATCTCATACTCCGCTCCATTAAAACTATAATATTAATTTACCATATTTTATATATGATTTCAACATTCTTAAGAGTTATTATTTTGTTTGTGCTATTCTTTTATTGTTACAAGTTAGAGGATATTTTTTATGTTAACTAATATTAATGATTTACCTACGGTTTATGACCCTAAAAATACAGAAGAAAGCATATATAAATTCTGGGAAGATAACGGATTTTTCAAAGCAGATGCAACAAGTTCCAAGCCTGCGTATTCCATTGTAATCCCGCCTCCGAATGTTACGGGGGTGTTACATATGGGGCATGCTCTTGACGAAACATTACAGGATATTCTTGTCAGATATCACAGAATGAGCGGTTTTGAAACTCTATGGGTTCCGGGAACTGATCATGCCGGTATTGCAACTCAAAATGTTGTAGAGAAAAAATTACGCGAACAAGGTTTATCACGTTATGATTTAGGACGTGATAAATTCCTTGAAGAAACATGGAAATGGGCAAATGCACACAAATCAAGGATTCTCGATCAATGTAAAAGATTAGGTGCTTCTTTTGATCGTTCAAGAGAAAGATTTACTTTTGATGAGGGATGCTCTGATGCTGTAAAAGAAGTTTTTGTTAGACTTTACGAAAAAGGGCTTATATATAAAGGAAAGTATATTGTAAATTGGTGTCCGCGCTGCCGGTCTGCAATTTCTGACGTTGAGACAGAATATGTAACTGAAAGCGGACATTTGTGGGAAATTTCTTATCCTTTAAAAAATGAATCAGGCGCAATTATTGTTGCAACAACAAGACCGGAAACAATTTTTGGTGATGTTGCGATAGCTGTTCATCCGGAAGATTACAAGTATTCTGAATTAATTGGTAAAAAAGTAATAGTACCGTTATCGGGCAGAGAAATACCAATTATTGCTGATGAATATGTTGACAGAAATTTCGGTACAGGTGCTGTTAAAATTACACCTGCACATGACCCGAATGACTTTGAAGTTGGTAAACGTCATGGTTTAAAACCAATATGGGTTATAGATGGCGAAGGAAAAATGAAAGCATGCGGCGAAGTTCCTCCTGAACTTCACGGGCTTGACAGATATGAAGCCAGAGAAAAAGTTGTCGGTATGCTTTCGTATGAAAAATTCTTGCTTAGAACAAAAGATCATGAACATAATGTCGGCAAATGCCAACGTTGCGGCACCACTATTGAACCGTTGCTTTCGGAACAATGGTTTGTAAAAATGAAGCCGCTGGCGCAAGAAGCAATAAAAGCCGTAAAAGACGGCAGAATTAAATTCATTCCCGAACGTTGGGAAAAGAATTATCTTGGCTGGATGGAAAATATTCGTGACTGGTGTATTTCCCGTCAATTGTGGTGGGGACACCAAATTCCGGCATATCATAATAAAAAAACAGGAGAGATGATTGTAGCAAAGGAAAATCCGGATCCAAATGTTTGGGAACAGGAAACGGATGTTCTTGATACGTGGTTTTCTTCTGGCTTATGGCCGTTCTCAACTATGGGTTGGCCTAATACCGATAGTGAAGATTTCAAAAAATTCTATCCTACAACAACTCTTGTTACTGGTTTTGATATTAT
>CADBQQ010000133.1 GCA_902796825.1 uncultured bacterium | reverse complement strand
TTCAGCACCTGCAAAATCTGCACCTGCATCTTTTGCTTCAGTTGCTTTAGCACCTTTAGCGATTACGCAAACTTTAACAGTTTTACCTAAACCAGCAGGTAATACAACTGTTGATCTGATTTGCTGATCAGCTTGACGAACGTCAATACCTAATCTCATATGGCATTCAACTGTTTCGTTGAATTTAGAAACTTCTTTAGAAATTTCTTGTAATTTTTTTATCGCATCAACTGCTGTTGCCGGTTGAACAAAACCTTCAAGCAATTCGCGAGTTTTTTGTTGTTTTTTTGTTAATTTTGACATTTTAATTTTTCCTTTCGTGGTGTTAACGGACAAACTTTTGAAAGTCGTTAAGGCATTGAGACGTTAAGTTCTTTACATATTTTTGTTAAAGGTCTTAGTGCCTTATTGCCTTAAAAGACATTGTCCTTCCATCTTGTACTAATCTTCTTTAACTGTAACGCCCATAGCTCTGCAAGAACCTGCAATCATTTTTACTGCAGCATCCATTGTAGTTGCGTTAAGGTCGTCCATTTTAGTTTTAGCGATTTCTTCTAATTGCGCTCTTGTGATTTCAGCTACTTTGTCTTTGTTCGGAGCTGATGAACCTTTAGCTATTCCTAAAGCTTTTTTAATCAATACAGGAGCTGGTGGGGATTTAAGAACAAAAGTGAAACTTCTGTCCTCGTAAACATCAATGATAACAGGAATAATATATCCTGCTTTATCTTGAGTTTTAGCATTGAATTGCTTACAAAAATCCATAATATTAACACCGTGTTGACCTAATGCCGGACCAACAGGAGGTGACGGATTTGCTTTACCTGCTTCGATTTGAAGCTTGATTTTTCCTACTACTTTTTTTGCCATGTTTTTCTCCTTTTGTGGTAATAACGGCTTTTCCCTTTAGCAAACGGGGAAAATTCCTTCCACGCTTTGTATTGTACCTTACTGCTATGTCATTTTGATTTTTAAATTCAGAATAACAAGCCTTTAATTATAATTTGTTTATTTGATTGTATTCCAATTCAACCGGAGTTTCGCGGCCGAAAATAGAAACGTTTGCACGTAATTTTGATTTATCAGGATAAACTTCAATAATATCTGCATCAAAGTCTGCAAACGGACCTGATATAATCCTGATTTTATCACCAACTTTAACATCAAGTTCAACTTTTTCAACTTGAGAAGATGTTTTGTGTAATATTCTCTTAATTTCGCTTTCTCTGACAGGAATAGGTTTTTTCACAGAGCCAACGAACTTTGAAACACCGGTTGTGTGTCTTACAACATACCAGCTGTCTTCATCCATAATCATTTCAACAAGCACATAACCCGGAAAGATTTTTTCTTCTCTTTCTTGTTTTTTACCTGATTTCATTTGAACAACTGTTTTTTGAGGAACTTCAACTCTGAAAATTTTGTCAGCCATGTTCATATATTCAATACGTTTTTCAAGATTAACTTTAACCTTGTTTTCATAACCTGAATATGTGTGAACGATATACCATCTTTTCCGGTTTTTCTTCGCTTCTTTCGCTTCTTGCTCCTGAGCTTCAAGAGCTTTTTCAGCTGCGATATCTTCGTTCAATTGTTCTTCCATCGTTTTTTCTCTTTTTGTCATAAGCCACCTTTTATTTTGCTGCTCCCGAAATAATCTCAGGATGACATTACTTTTTATTTGATAAGACTTAATACACCTTTAAATATTACGTCTATTAAGTATATTGCTACCGTGAATACAAACACAATAATTATAACAGAAATTGTTTCAACAACCACCTGACGTCTATCAGGCCAGCTAACTCTGCCCCATTCGGCCTTTACACCCTTAAAATATGTTTTAATTGCTTCTATCATATTGTTATTCATTTTGCAATTCCTTTTTACTTATAAATCGCGCCCTGAAGGACTCGAACCCTCGACATCCGGTTTTGGAGACCGACGTTCTACCAACTGAACTGAGGACGCATATTTTCTTAGAGGAAAAAGTGATTTAGTGAATAAGTGATTAAGTTCTTTAAAATATTATTTAATTGTAGTTATTATACGAACTTATTCACTTATTGACTTACTCACTTAATCACTTACTTATTTTGTTTCCTTATGCACAGTTGTTTTTTTGCATTTTGGACAATATTTGTTTAATTCAAGTCTTTCTTTGATATTTTTCTTGTTTTTTGTTGTTGTGTAGTTTCTTTCTTTGCATTCTTCGCAAGCCATAACTACCATTCTGTCATTTTTTCCTTTGATACCCATTGTTTTATTTCCTTTATTTATTACTTATTGCTTTAAAAAAGAATGTGGGTCTCACATTCTTTAAATTCGGCTTATGCTGATATTTTATATCAAACAAAAAAAATTGCAAATAAATTGTTAACAAATGATACAGCATTCACACAAAAAAGACAGCAAACTTAATTGCTGCCTTTTTCGTATTTAAATTATTTTTTATCTTCTAACTACAGGTTGTTGACCGGCTTGCACAGGGTATTTCCCGACAGAATCGGCACGGAGTCTTTCCATATAAATTTGACCGTTTTTAACAACTTCCTGAAGTTGAGTAAGATTTCCCTCAAGACTTGTCAAAACCTGTTGAGCATACATTTCAGCTCCCTCGCGGATTTTAACCGCTTCTTCAGTAGCCTGTAATCTGATATTTTCAGCATCTTGAAGTGCATTATGCTTAATATTTTCACATTCTGCAATTACTTCATTTTTAATACGAATACCTTCACGCTCAATTGCTTTTATTCTGTCTGATTCCGAAAGCATTCTGTCTGCTTCATTTTGCGCATCTTGAACAATTTTGGCAGCTTTTTGCTGAGCTTCTGCTTGAAGTTCTTCTTTACGTTTTAAAAATACTCTGGCTTCTTGAACTTCTACCGGCAAAGCTGCGTATATTCTATCAATTAAAGTTTCAATTTCTTTTTTATTTACAACTGTATATTTTAAAATATTATAGCCTTCGTCAAGCGCTATATCAAGCATCTTTAGTAAGTCGTACACCCCATTTTGCTGCATGGTTTTATCCCTTTTATCCCTTTCACATGTTTATTTATAATAATATATTACATAAGCGGTTTTTAATTGTCAAATAATTTTAAATACCCTGATTACATATTTTAACATGTTATTTATTCATATTTTGGACTTTTTGTATTTCCTCCGGCAAGCTGTCATGAAGCCTTTTTAAAAGATTATTCATTTCTTTTGTTTTTACAATTACGTTATTAATAAATAACCAACCATCATCAAGATATATTTCCAACATCTTCAGTAAATTATAGACATTTTCGGATTTTTCGTAAGTTTCAGGAATTTCTTGATTATTATCCCGCAAATACTGCCTTGCAATTTGGACATCTACAGGCAATGTCGCATAAATCTCATCAATAAGTTTTTCAACACCTCTTTTATCAATAGCTTTGTAACCTTTAAAAATCGGTAAACTATGACTGTTATTGATTAATCTTTCTATATCCTTTATGTATTCAAATGATTTAAACAGCATTTTTCTTCCCCGTCAAAAATTTAAATACCGGCTCCGGTACGAATTTTGATATATCTCCGCCATTTTGAAGAATTTCTTTAATGGTACTTGATGAAATAAAATTGTATTCCGGTTTCGTCGTTAGAAAAACTGTTTTTATTTCATCACATAACGCACTATTAGTTTGCGACAATTGCATTTCATACTCAAAATCCGAGACAGCACGAAGCCCGCGAATTAATACATTTGCCCCAATTTTTTTCGCATATTCGATAGTTAAACCCTCAAAAGAATCAACTTTAACATTCGGCATGCCTTTAACACTTTCTTTTATAAGCCGAACTCGCTCCTGCGTAGAAAGAAATCCTCTTTTTTCGCCGTTATGCGCAACAGCTATAATAACTTTGTCAAAAATACCTGCTGCGTTTTTTAAAATATCCAAATGTCCGTATGTAATCGGGTCAAAACTACCCGGATATATTGCAATTTTCATATTCATCCTTTCAAAACGTATTATATCATAAAAAAAGAGCCTCCTGTAAGGGAAGCTTCCTTGGAATTTTTTACAATTCCTCGTGTAAAAGGTTAGTAGGTAGAAAGTAGAAGGTATTTTGTAAAATACGTAATATATCTTACATATATATAAAGTGTATAACACACTTGAAATTGCAGAATTCATTTGAAATGTTTACAAATATTAATATTTTATAATATAATTCTCATAGCGAGGTGACAATGGCAGGAATTTTGTGTATTCAAACCAACCCAATTGTTGGTAATAAAACCCTAAATTTAAAAAAAATTGAATATTATATTGAAGAAAATTCTGACAAAAAATTAGATTTAGTTGTTTTG
>CADBQQ010000132.1 GCA_902796825.1 uncultured bacterium | reverse complement strand
TTTCAGCCAAGTACGTAAGTTGGGCTTTCAGCCCAACAAAATATTAAGTAGATTGTTGGGCAAGAATGCCCAACCTACAAATTTATTATGAATAAGTGATATGTTACAAAATATTAAAATAATTTTTCAATCGTAGAAACTTTAAAATTTTGATACCGGCGCGGGCAATGCCCGCGCCGGTATCTTTTCTTTTTGGGGATTTTATTATATAATAGCTGTGTTATGGGTTATAAAATTGTTTCAAAAAAAGAAATTTGTCCGAACCAATATGAATTGGTTATTGAAGCACCTTATGTTGTTCGTAATGCGCAGGCAGGACAGTTTATTATATTTCGTGTAGAAGAAAATGGAGAACGCGTTCCCCTTACTATTGCCGATGTTGATAAAGAAAAAGGGCTTTTGACGATTGTTTTTATGGCGGTTGGATATTCGACAAAAAAACTTGCTTTACTTGAAGCAGGTGATGAGCTTTTAGATATCGCAGGGCCTTTAGGAAAACCTACGCGTATTAAAAATTACGGTACGGCGGTTTGTGTTGCGGGCGGTTATGGCGCAGCACCGTGCTATTTGATTTCAAAAGCTTTAAAAGAGGCGGGCAATAAAGTTTATATGATTGCCGGTGCGAGGACAAAAGAACTTTTATTTTGGGAAGATAAAATGCGCCAAGCTTGTACGGAGCTTTATTTGACAACCGATGACGGCTCTTACGGAATTAAAGGTTTTGGAACGACAGTTTTAAAAGATATTATTGAACGCGAAAAAGTTGATTATGTAATTGCGGTTGGTCCTATGCCTATGATGCGTGCTGTAGCGGAATTGACCCGTGATAAGGATATTTATACCGAAGCAAGCATGAATCCTATTATGGTTGACGGTACAGGAATGTGCGGGGCTTGCAGGGTTACTGTCGGCGGAGAAACTAAGTTTGCGTGTGTTGACGGTCCTGATTTTAATGCTCATGAGATTGATTTTGATGAGGTTATAAATCGCACAAGTATTTATAAAGATCAGGAACGAAAAAGAGATGAAAATTGTAATTTGTTAAAACAGAAGATGGGGGGTTAAGTTATGGCAAATGATATTCCTATGTGTCCATTAGTGAGTATTGGAACAGGTATTGACATGGTTTGCAGTCAGGACAGGTGCGCGTGGTATCTTCCTAATGTGAAAAAATGTTCTGTGTATATGATTGCGTATGACTCTATGCAGAATATTAACGAAAGACAGAGAGCAAAACAACTTCAAAAGTAGAAACTATTATGAAAATTGCATTGTGTGTAAAACAGGTTCCTGACACTTCGGATATAAAGTGGACAGAAAATAATACTATTCAGCGAGAGGGTGTAGAGAGTATTATCAACCCTTTTGATGTTTATGCCGCAGAATTTGCACTAAAACTAAAAGAAGAACTAAAAAACGTTGAGATTACGGTTTTTACGATGGGACCAAATCAGGCAGAAAATATGCTGCGTAAACTTCTTGCTATCGGTTGCGATAAGGCTGTTTTAATATCTGATAAAAAATTTGCAGGGGCTGATACTTACGCTACGGGGAAAACTATTTCGCATGCTATTAGATCAGTTTTGCCGGATTTTGATTTGATTGTGTGCGGACAATTTGCGGTTGACGGTGATACAGCGCAGACAGGTCCTTGTATAGCTTCAATGCTTGATATTCCTCAGGTTACTTATGTCAAAAAGTTTACTTACCCTGATAATACAGGCTTGACACTTGAAAGAGAGCTTGAAGATGGTTTGGAAACGGTGAAAGTCGATTTTCCGTCGCTTGTTTGTATTTTGCAAGATACATTCGAACCTCGCAGACCTTTGATTAACGGAATAAAAGAGGCGCAGAAAAAAGAAATCAGGGTTTGTACGATGGAAGATATTGGCTTAACTCCGGAAAAATGCGGTCTGAGAGGCTCTCCGACTTTTGTGAGTAAAGCTTTTAGGAAAGTTTCTAAACACGATGCGCAAAAGTACGAAATTGGTGTTCAAGAAAGTGTTGAATTGTTGAAAGAAAGAATTGAAAATGCCAAACGAAAATAATTCAGGAATTCTGTTATACGCACAGATAACAAGAGAAAATTACATTCATACAGTATTTTTTGAACTTGCAAGTAAAGCTAAAGAACTGGCTTCAAAACTTGGCGGAGTTGAAGTTAATGCGGTGTTGTTTTGCGCACCGGACAGTGTTGATGGTTTAAAAGAAGCATTTTGTAATATGGGGATTAACAAGGTCTTTTATTTTGATGATGAAAGATTAAAGGATTATTCTACTCAATATTATTCAAAACTTTTTGTTGATGTTGTCAATCAAACTAAGCCTGAAATTGTTTTGATTGGCGCAACAAATGAGGGTAGAGATTTCTCACCGCGCGTTTCGAGTGCTTTGCATACGGGGCTTACTGCGGATTGTATTGAACTTGATATAAATGAGCGCGGACAGCTTGCTGCTACCAGACCAACTTTTGGCGGGCAATTGATGGCTACTATTTTGTGCAAAAATTATCCTCAGATGGCTACTGTCAGAGCGGGTGTATTTAAAGTCTTGTCTGTTGATAATAGGGTTGAGACGGAATTTATAAAATGCCCTGCAAATATTGACAGTATAAAAAATCATGTGGAAATAAAAGATTTTAAACGTACCTTGTATTCACAAATTAATGAACTGGACAGCGCGGAGATAATCGTTGCGGGCGGTATGGGTTTAAAAAATGAAAAAGGATTTACTCTTTTAAAAGAATTTGCTTCAAAGATTGGTGGAACTGTTGCGGCTACACGTGCGGCGGTAGAAGCAGGGCTTGCACCGCAGAGTATTCAAGTGGGGCAAACAGGCAAAACTGTCAGCCCGAAGTTATACATTGCTTGCGGAATCTCGGGAGCAATTCAGCACGTTGTCGGAATGGAGAATTCTAAACACATTGTAGCAATTAATAATGACCCTGAAGCACAGATATTTGAAATTGCAGACACAGGAATTGTGGGAGATGTGTTTGAGGTTTTGGAAGAATATTTAAAAACCCTTTAAACTTTTATACAAATGCAAAATATTTTTTTCATTACCAAGTGAATTTATAATTTCTTTTTTCATTTCTTCTATTGGAATGCTGTTAAATACGAATAATTCATATATTTCCACTCCAAGTGCGCTTGCGATTGCGCTTATGGTTTCAGATGACGGATAATTCAGACCATTTTCGATTTTACTAACATTTTTAGGATCAATCCCTATTAGTTCTGCAAATTTTTCTTGAGTAAGTTTTTTAGCCTTTCTCAAATTTTGTATATTTTTCCCTAATTCTTTTTTTAATATCATTTCGCTCTCCATATTAATAATGGCTGCTTATTATTTCATATTAACAATCTTTTAGACAGAATATATGAGATTTTATGTCTAAAGGATTGACAAATGTCTATTCATAGGGTATAATATTTATATAATTCTATATAAGAGACAGAGGAGTTATATATTTTTCTGATTCTTATGGAAGTTATAGTTGTATGAAAAAAAGAAAGGTGAAAAGATTATGACAAAAAAATTCGGTTTTACTCTTGCTGAAGTTCTTATTACTCTCGGTATCATTGGTGTAGTTGCAGCGATGACTATTCCTACATTGATTGCAAACACAAACTCAGCAAAATTCCGCTCACAGTTCAAAAAATCATTATCAACATTGAATCAAGCAGCTCTTATGGGCCAAGCTCAATCTGACATGAATTATGGTGACACAAGTGCTGCTTGTACTGCAGGTAAACAAACAGCAGATGCAGCTGGCGAGAACCATAAAGATACCGCTGACGTTGACCCGACTATCTGTGCTATTTTAAATGATACTTTATCAGGTAAAACTTACGTAGTAGATCCTTCTACACTAAAAATTAGAAAAGGCAATAGTTCTGAGAGCTATTCTATTACCGCTGCAGATGACTCTAAAATAAATACAACATTTGCCGCTAATGCATATCATGCTTATACGTTAGCTGATGGCTCGATGTTTGCATTTGAAGCAGGCGCAAAAGCATGTACTACAGATTCTCCTTGCTATGGCTTTATTGACGTAAACGGCTCAACGTTACCTAACAAAGAAGTTTCTTGTTCTGACGGAAAAGCAGACACAACTGATTGTATTGTTCCAACAAATAATGCTACAAATATGACCGACATATTTCCTGTAAAATTTTACAATTCAACAGTAGAGCCTAATTCTGATGCGGCTCGTTATATTTTAACAACATCTAAGTAATTAAAATTATGCAAAATCTTTGTCATTCTGAATTTATTTCAGAATCTTCAAAGATTTTGCTTATTAAAAAGATCCTGAAACAAGTTCAGGATGACGTAATGTATGTTGTTCTCAATGACAATGCTTTTTAATAACATCGGGTTGTGACCGAATCCGACCCGATACGCTTTACATTATTGTCTCGCAAGCACCTTTCTGTTTGCGGGACTTTTTTTTATGTTAAAATAAGTTAGGAAAGAGGGATATATCATGTCAAATAAAGTTGTAATAGGTGCACAGTGGGGAGATGAAGGAAAGGCTAAAATTACTGATCTTTTAGCTCAGGACGCAGATTTGATTATTCGCTATCAAGGCGGATGTAATGCGGGACATACTGTTGTTGCGCATGGGAAAACATTTAAATTTCATTTAATTCCTTCCGGAATTTTATATAAAGGTAAAACTTGTCTTATCGGTAACGGAACAGTAATTTTACCGGAATATTTTGAGCAGGAAATTGAAGGATTAAAGAAAGAAAATATTGATTTGTCAGGCTTGAAAGTCAGTCCGCTTGCAACTATTACAATGCCTTGGCATACAGAGGTTGACGGTTACAGTGAAGATAATGCCAAAAAAGGTAAAATTGGGACAACTAAAAAAGGCATAGGACCTACTTATACCGATAAAATGGCTCGTATTGCCCTCAAAATACAGGATTTATATTCTCCGGAAGCTTTGAATGAAAAGTTGGATGTAATTTTACCTCTAAAAAATAAGCAATTAAAAGAAGTATATGGATTGAAAACTTATTCAAAAGAAGAAGTTTTAGCGTTATGTGATAAATATGCAAAACTTTTTGAACCGTATGTTTGTTTTGATTGGCAGGAAATGCTCCAAAACTTCAAGCGCGAAAATAAAAAAATATTGTTCGAGGGCGCTCAAGGGGTAATGCTTGACGTTGATTTTGGAACATATCCGTTTGTTACAAGCTCAAACCCTGTAGGCGGCGGAGCCGCAACGGGTTCAGGCTACGGGCCTACCGTTATAAATGAAGTAATCGGGGTTGCAAAGGCTTATGTAACACGTGTAGGAGAAGGTCCTTTTGTTACGGAATTAACAGATGAGACAGGGGATAGAATTAGAGAAGTTGGGCATGAATTCGGGGTAACAACAGGCAGACCTCGCCGTTGCGGGTGGTTTGATGCCGTTACTATGAAATATGCTTGTCTTGTCGGCGGTTTAACCTCTATTGCTCTTACTAAAATAGATGTGTTTGATAGATTTGATGAAATCAAGCTTTGTACCGCATACAAAGACACAAGAGACGGCAAGATTTATACTTCTTATCCGACAGATGTTTATATACATAAGTATTTAGAACCTGTTTACGAAAGTCATAAGGGTTGGGGTGTCGATATAACGGGAATACGTAAATATGAAGATTTGCCGTTAAATGCGCGTAAATATCTTGAACGTCTTGAAGAAGTTTTGGCAACACCGATTTCTATTGTTTCTGTTGGTCCGGATAGAGAACAGACAATTTGTAAGTAGTAGTAGTGTTGGGCTGAAAGCCCAACTTACGTTAGAAGGGGAATAAGTGAATAGGGAAATAGGGGAATTTGTTCATTTCAAATAATAAATACTATGTAACGAACTTATTTCCTTTTTCCCTATTACCTTATTTCCTTCCAAAATAACGAAAAATTATTAGCAATTATTCCTGTTCTCATGTTTTTATATAAACAGGTAGAAATTTGTCATGAAAATTAATCCTATTTCAATATATAAAAATTTTTTAGCACCTGATAGCAAGCTTAATCAGACATTTGGGCAGTCTGAGGTTACAAATCCTGATAAAGTAGAGCAGATTCCGCAGGCATCTTTTGATTATTCTGTTAGAGTGCCAATGGCTTACAAGTTTATTGAAGAAATTGAACTTCCCAATAATTTGAAAGCACATTGTTATAAGCTTGCAAACGGTCAAAGGGTTGTAATTGTGCCTAAAAATGGTGAAACCATTGTTCAGACGTATGTAAATACAGGTTCTTTTAATGAGCCGGATAATTTGCGCGGGATAAGCCATTATATAGAGCATAATTTGTTTAATGGCTCGGAAGCTCTTGCAGATAAGGTATTTTTCGATGAAGTTAACAAAATGGGAGCTTCGACAAATGCTTCGACTTCCTTTTCTGTTACCGATTATTATATAGATTCACATCTTCTTGATGACGGAGATTTAGAAAATAAAATCAAGCTTCATGCCGGAATGATTGAAACTCCGAAATTTTTGGACGATAAACTTGTTAAAGAAAAAGATATTGTTAATTCAGAAATTAATATGTGCCTTTCAAATGAATCAAGTCGGGCAGAATCAATTACTCTTAAGAATTTATTTAATATAAAATCTATAGCGCCGGATTTGGTTGCTGGGTCAACTGACAATATAGATGCTTTAACTCGGGAGGATGTTGTTAATTATTTTGATAACAATTATTATCCTGCAAATATGGTTACTGTTATTACAGGAGAAGTTGAGCCGGAAAAGACAATTGCACTTGTGTCAAAATATTTTCATTCAATGAAAACTCCGACTCAATCAAGACATCACGAACAGCTTATTCCAATTTATAAACCTGTTCGTCAAGACATAATTTCTAATAAAAAACAAGGATTAGCAGAAATTTATATGGGTTTTGCAGGACCTGAAAACTCAAATGCTAAAGATAAAGTATATCTTCGAGCAGTCGAAACTCTTTTGCTGGGATTAGCAAATTCAAGGGCTAAAAATCTACGGCAAAAATATGATGCTGAAGCAGGTATATCAACTGAACGTCTTGGAACAAGACCGGAGGATAAAACTGCAAAAATTATCGGTATAGATGTGTCTGATATTGAAGTCGAAACTGTGTTAAAAGAGATGTATTCTGCTATTGAGGGTTTGTATAACAATCCTCCGACAGAAGATGAATTCCAGGCTGTTAAAAATAAAATAAAAAAAGAAAACGATATTTATATGCAGTGTTCTTCTGCATTGAATTATCATATCGGTATGGATTTTCTCAATAGTAATCCTTATGGAACGCGTGATTACAATGCTATTTTAGATGGTATGACTTATGATGATTTTATTAAAACCGCAAAAAAATATTTAGATTTGAATAAAGTTGCCATAACAGTTGTTCATCCTGCGGGAACTACCACTAAAAAAGTTCAAGAAAATTATAAAAAAGAAAATAAAAATGTATCTTTTACCGGTTTAAACAAAAAAACTCCTCTTGATTTAAATCGTGTATCAGAGTATAAAATGCCAAATAATTATGATGTTGTTTTACATGATGAAGACACGGATGTTGTGAATTATTCTTTGCTTCTTGATACAAATTCCTGGACTCCTCATAAAGCAGCAGCTGCTGATATTTTGCAAGAGATTTTAAATAACGGTTCTATGTACAAATCAAAAGATACAATGAATTCTTTATTAGATAAATTTGGTATTGCCGGCAGTATTATTGTTACTAATAGAGCTATTTTATTAAATTTTGATTTCCCTGTAGAAAATATAAATGAGTCAGTAAATTTGTTACATGAAAAAGTTTATTGTCCAAAATTTAGTGAAAAAGATTTTACTCAAGCTCTTTTCCGCTGTTTAATGAGATATACATCGATAGAGCCGTCAGCGAATGAAAAATTTGATAAAGCAATGTATAAAAATACGGATTTATCTGTAACTAATAAAGAAAAAATCGAAAATATAGTAGATGTTACATTAGATGATGTAAGGCAGCTGTACTATGAAATTTTATCAAAAGCTCAGGGACGTATTGTTGTAACGGGGCCTTTTTCGAAAAATCCGAATTTAAAGCAAATGGTATTTAATAATACTGCCTCACTCAAACCTGTTCAGCCAAAAAATACAGAATTATTTAAAAGCTATGAGCCGATAGAAAATACTCAAGTGTATACGGTTGAAACAAAGCGCAATCAAGCTGAAATCCTTGAGGGTTTTAAGTTCAAGCAAAGCGGAAATATGAAAGATTATTTATGTTTTTCTTTATTAAATAATATTCTAGGCAATGGACCATCTTCTCGATTATTCAATGATTTAAGGGAACAAAGGCATTTGTGTTACTCTGTATCGTCAAGTTTTGATACTGTTAATGATATAGGGGCTTTCAAGCTTGAAATAGCTACAACTACAAATAATATAGAAAACGGTACAACTTCTTACGACAATATTAAAAAATCTATCGACGGTTTCAATGAAAATATTGAGCAAATAAAAAATGAAAAAGTTTCGGATGAAGAATTAGAGCACGCAAAAAGAAGTTTAAAATCTCAAATACTTACAAATTTTGAAATGAATGATGATAAAAACTCAATTTTACTTCACGATAGCGGAACTCCTTATGGATTAAATTATATTAATGAGCAAATGGCTATGATAGATGAAATTACAAAAGACGATATTTTAAACGCTGCAAAATATGTATTTTCATCAAAGCCTGTATATTCTTTAGCGGCAACAAAAGACGCCCTTGCAGCTAATGAAAATTATCTGGCAAATCTTTAGATGCAATCTTTTACAAGCTGCGCTATTTTTTCTGTACCGTCAAATTTTGCTAAATTTTGTGCAGAATTTTGAATAGATTTTAATTGCTCAGGATTATCTGCGAGCGTTTTAATTAATCTGTATAAATTTTCAGGATTTGTATCTTCGTTTTCAAGATATAATCCTGCACCTTTTTCTACCATATATTTTGCGTTTTTTCTTTGATGGTCTGCTGCGGCATAAGGGTATGGAATGAATATAGAAGCTGTGGAGCTTGCACAGAGTTCTGAAATACTCAAAGACCCCGCACGTGAAACAGCTATGTCACTAGCTTTTAATATTGCAGGCATGTTATCAAAATAAGGTTTAATTATTATATTTTTATCTTCGTTATGTTCAGGATAAAGATATTTAAGCTTTTCTAATACTTCGTCATAATTCTTCTTTCCTGTTTGAAAAATTATTTGTAAATCCAATTTGAGCGACAAATCTCTCAAAATATTTGCAGCAGCTTCATTTATTCTTTTTGAACCTTGTGAACCTCCCATAATGCATAGAGTAAGTTTGTTTTGCAAATTTAATTCTGAGAGGGCATTTTCTTTTGTTATTTCGCGGAAATCGTGTCTTATAGGATTTCCGTTAACAAAGCAATTTGTATTGTTTATTTTATCTTTTGCGGCTTCAAAAGCAATGGATACGCTTTTTGCAAACGGAGCCAGCTTTCTTGTTACCAAACCCGGATTGGCATCGCAATCGTGCATAACAAAAGGAACTCCCATCGTCAGACCTGCAAATAAAACAGGTGCTGAAACGTACCCTCCTGTACCAAAAATAACGTCAGGTTTATATTGTTTTATATATTTTATACATTTCAGCCAGGCAAAAAACATACCGAATGCCCATTTGAACAGTTCAAAACAAGCTTTTCTCGGCATTCCTGAAGAAATTACAGGAAGAAATGTATAATCTTTTTCTTTTACGATAGAAGCTTCAAGATTGTTTGGATTTCCGATATAAAAAATATGTTCGGTTTCATCCTGTTTTAAGAGTTCATCAGCAACCGCAACAGCAGGATATATATGCCCTCCGGTTCCGCCGCCTGTTATAAAGTATCTCTTTTTTTTAGCCATTTTCTTCTGTCCTTAACTTCTTAATTCTCTGTTTTGAAATATTTAATAAGGTTCCTACCATTGCCAGTGATACAATAATAGAAGTTCCTCCATAGCTTATAAATGGCAGAGTTACTCCTGTAACAGGTAATAATGAACTTGATACACCCATATTTAAGAAGGCTTGAAATCCAAATATTACAGTAATCCCAAGAGCAAGCAGTTTTCCGTACATATCATTGCAGCGTTTAGAAATCCTCAAACCTCTATGTACAAGTGCAACAAATAATCCTATTACAAATAAACACCCTAAGAATCCGAATTCTTCTGCAATAATTGCAAAGATGAAGTCCGTATGGCATTCAGGCAGATACGCGAGTTTTTGAATAGAACCGCCGTAACCCGTACCGCTGAAACCGCCTGATGCGAATGCAATTAAGGATTGAATAATATTATATCCCTTACCCAAAGCATCACTACCCGGATTTAACCATACCGTAATTCTGTCCATTTGGTATCCGTGAAGAAGTTTTGGCAACATAGATAAAACTCCCACAAGGCCTCCGCCGCCTAATATACCGAGAATTACTAAAGAGCCGTGTGCCGCAATGAACATAATTAATCCTGTAAAACTCAATATTGCTGCCATACTCAAATTAGGTTGTTTTAATATTAAAAACAGAATAATTATCAAAGGAATATATGTTTGAAGCCAAATATTTAAATCCATAATTTTGGCTCTATCTTTAAACGCAGAGGCTAATAGCATACAAAACAGCGGTTTTGCAAGTTCAGACGGCTGTAATTGCATAAATCCCAAATTTATCCAGCGTTGAGCACCATTAACGTTAACCCCGAGCGGCGTAAATTGAACAAGAGCAAGCAATATCAATACTGCCCAGTAAAAATTTTTATTCCATTTTTCAAGCTTTCTGTAATCATATCGGGCAAAAAATCCCATTGCGAAAAATCCGACAGCAGCGTAAGCTATTTGCTTAACGAGGAATGAAATTAAATTTACGCCCTCTCTCATACATTTTGGGGCGGTTGCCGAAAAAATAGCCAAAAAACCTATTATTACGAGGAAAGCTACGATTATTATAAGCGATTTGTCCGGCGCTGAAAGTATCACTCCGGAATGATTACTTCTTTTCCGTCGCTCTTTTATTTGTTCATTTTGTCTTTGAAGTGATTTATACTCTCGATAAGACATAGTTTTTAAAAACTTCTCCTCTGTGTTCGTAGCTGTTGAACATATCAAAACTTGCGCATGCCGGCGATAACAGAACCACATCCGGATGTAACTCTATCCCTTTATCTATGGCATTTTCCATTGTTTTTTCTTTTATTATATTTGTAAATCCGTTTTTGCGTAAGTTTTCTTCAAATCTTTCGGTTGCTTCTCCGATTAGAATAACTGTTTTAATATGTTCATTTATGGATTGACAAAATTCTGTTAAGTCTGTATTTTTATCTCTGCCCCCTGCAATAAGTGTTACATTTTGATTGTTGAATGAATTTATTGCAACGATTGCAGCTTCCGGATTTGTCGCTTTTGAGTCATTATAGAATGTTATACCGTGACTTTGAGTAATTTTTTCAAGCCTGTGAGCAGGAGCTTTAAAACTCATAATAGCATCTTTTATTGCGGCATTCTCCAAACCTGTTAATTTTGCGCAAATTATTGCACACATTATATTTTGATAATTGTGTTCTCCTATTAAAGGGCAATCTTCGAGTTTGATAATTTCTTCTTGAATGCCGTTTCGCTTGTAAATTATCCTTCCGTTTTCTTCATAACAGCAATTCTCTCCGATATTTCCTGCGAACATAAATAATTCGCCGTCGATTTCTTTTGAAAATTCTGCGAGTTTTTTATCTTTGGCATTGAGTACACAATATTTTGCCGCTTGCGGTTTTTTGAATATTTTTGCTTTAGCTTTAAAATAGTTTTCAAGTCCTTGATGCCAGTCAATATGATCGGGGGTAAAGTTTGTCCATACCGCAATTAATGGTTTTAAAGATGTACTTGTTTCCAACTGGAATGAACTTGCTTCGCAAACAAAATAATCCAAATCCTCATCTGCAATGGAGCAAGGCGGACAACCTATATTCCCGCAGGCTTTAACTTTAAATTTTTCTTTTAGTAAATGTTCTGTTAAGGCGGTTGTTGTAGTTTTTCCGTTAGTTCCTGTTATTATGATGAATGGAATATCGGAATTCCTGTACGCAAATTCAAGTTCTGAAATTATAGGAATATTTTCGGATTTTAATTTTGAAAAAATTTCGCTATGAGGCGGAATTCCCGGACTAGTTACGGCAAGATTTGCTCCTCTGATAAATTCTTCGCTGTGCTGTCCGTATTCAACATGAATCCCCTCTGCTTCAAGTTCTTTAACCTGATTGAAATTTACTTTTTCGTTTGATTCTGTTAAATAAACCTCAGCGCCTTGTTTTTTTGCAAATTTTGCAGCTGCAATGCCGCTTTTGGAAAGTCCTAAAACTAATATTTTTTTCATTAAATTATACCCCTGCTAAAAATCTCAAAAAGTACAACAGCAATAATTGAAAATATTGTTGAAGTAATTGCAAACACTGTTACAACTTTCTTTTCATTCCAGCCTAACAATTCAAAATGGTGATGTATCGGTGCCATTTTAAACACCCTTTTACCTGTTGTCTTAAAGCTTGTTACTTGAATAATAACGGAGAGTGTTTCTGTTACAAAAACAGCAGCGATAAAGATTAGTAAAAATTCAAACTTTCCTAAAACTGCAAGAGTACCTAACAGACCTCCGATTGCAAGAGAACCTGTATCTCCCATAAAAACTTCGGCTTTTGGTTTATTATATTTTAAAAATCCGATTAAAGCACCTGCAACAGAAGCAGAAATTATCGCCAAATCTGTTTCGCCTGTCATTAATAGAATTATTGCGCAGGCAATAAAAGCCGGGACTCCGCAGCCTGCCGCCAGTCCGTCTAAGCCGTCTGTCAAATTGTATGCGTTAGATGCTCCTGTTATTATGAACACCGCGAAAAACGGATAAAACCAACCGAGATTGAAAGTATATGTTCCTATGGTAAAATCACAGGCCGCAGGGCTTGTTGTAACAAGAAACAATGTCGGTAAAAGCGCAATTGCAATTTGTCTGAATAGTTTTCCGCGTGGGGTTAAACCGTCATTGCCTTTGCCTTTTATTTTTATATAATCATCCTGAAATCCTGCTGCGGTATAAAATAACAATGTTATTATTGTGATTAGCGCAGATGCGGTTAATTGCTGTGCCAGTGCAAGTGTTATCACAGAAGTTAAAATTACTGCCACTATTATAAACACTCCGCCGGTTGTCGGTGTACCTTGTTTTTTTGCGTGGTTTTCAGGCGCGACATCTTTTATGTATTGCCCGATTGTTTTTTTCTTTAGCAAATCGATATATGGAACCCCGAAAAGCATACACAATGTAACCCCGAGCAAAAATGCCACTGCTATCATTATCATTTTTATATATCCCTCTTTTTGATTTTGTCCAGAATTTCTTCAAACTTCATGGACCTTGAAGCCTTTAAAAATATTGTATTACTTTCATGCAAATTTTCAACAATGTAACAAGCCGCTTCTGAATTAGAAGCGCAATAATGTACTTCAAAACCGTTCTTTTTAAGTTCTTTGCCGGCTTCTTTAATATGTTCTCCTATCAGAATATATTTTACATTTTTTTCTATATATGATAAATATGTTCCTACTTCTTTGTGGTATTGAGCGCTGTTTTCTCCTAATTCCCCCATATCTCCAAGTATTACGACAGGGTTTGGATAAAGCTCAACAAATGTTTTTACAGAAGCCTTCATTGCTTCTGGGTTTGCGTTGTAGCTGTCATTTATAAAATTAAAACCACCGATATTTTCGGCTTCCCAACGCTTTTCAATCGGGTGGTAAGACTTTAATCCTGCTGAAATTTGCTCGTAAGTCATACTGAGTTTGAAGCCTAATTCAATTGCGCTCAGTGCGTTTTCTACGTTGTATTCGCCTTCAACGTTGAGTTCGTATTCTTTGTTTTTATAAATGAATTTTGTATATGATGGTGCGCATTCAAGAATTTTTACATCTTTTAGTGAATAATAAATTTTGTCACCGTTAAATTGCAGGTGTTTTTTTGTTATCGGCTGGTCAAGCGCGATAAATGTTCCGCCAGACTTTAAACCTTTTGCTATTTCGCATTTTGCAATTGCTATGTTGTCTAAGCTTCCCAAACGTCCGATGTGAGCGGAACCGCAGTTAGTTATTATTGCATAATCAGGTTTTAGGTGATTTGAAATCAGTTCAATCTCTCCAAGCCCGCGCATTCCCATTTCGACGATTAAAGCTTCTGTGCCAGGTTCCATATTTAGGACTGTTTGGCAAAAGCCTATTTCGTTGTTGTGGTTTGAGAATGTTTTTTGAGTTTTGTATTTTTGACTCAGGACTGAATAAACGAGTTCTTTTGTTGTTGTTTTCCCTGCGCTTCCGGTTATTCCGACTGTTATCGGATTTATTTTTTCTCGGTAATATTGCGCGATTTGCAGGTATGCTTCTTTTGTGTCAGGAACTTGTAATACGAAATTTGAATGCTCTGTTACGGTGTCTGACGTTGTAAAATAAGCGTTTATATTTTCTTGCGATATAAATTTTTCTCCGTTAAAGTTTTCGCCTTTTAGGGGTAAATAGATGTCATTGTTTGTTATGGTACGTGTGTCTGTAGAGATTGCGTATTTCTCAACGTTTGTGTTGTCTTTTAAGACTTTTGCGTTAGTTGTTTTTATGAGTTCTTCTTTAGTAAACATGATGATAATATTTTACCATAAAAACCCCGCGCGCTCAGAGCATGCTCTGAGCGCGCCAAAGAAAGGGCTGGAAAGTATTTTTTTTAAGTCGTTAGGACGTTAAGTCTTAAAGACGTTAAGTTCGTTACAGGATTATCCCCCTCCCTTATGAGGGACAAGAATTGCCAACGAGTTTACGAGTTGTGCAAATTCTGTTTGCCTTTGGCTGATGGTTGGGGTGGGTGCCGATTGGCCGATTATGCACAGATTATTCCACCCACCTCTGCCTCCTCCCTATCTAGGGAGGAGAACTGTTAT
>CADBQQ010000131.1 GCA_902796825.1 uncultured bacterium | reverse complement strand
CACCCTTGCAATAAAAAAGCCGGCAATGGGACTCGAACCTACAACCTACGGTTTACAAAACCGTTGCTCTGCCAATTGAGCTATGCCGGCTTAGTTTGCAAAATCGATTAAATGCAAAAAAAAAAACACTGTCAAGGGGGTTGAGAAGTAAATATTTATATATAGTTGATTTGTGATAATATATTCTGGTAAGAGGTAGGTAATATAATATGATAAGAGCTATAACACCAATAATTTTACTTCTAATTTCTAATATATTTATGACGTTTGCGTGGTACGGGCATTTAAAATTTCGTTCATCAGCTTTGTGGGCAGTAATATTAGTGAGCTGGGGAATTGCATTTTTTGAATATTGTTTTCAAGTTCCTGCAAATCGTATAGGTTACGGAACTTATAACGCAGCGCAGCTCAAAACTATTCAAGAAGTCATTACTCTTGTAGTTTTTAGCGGATTTTCGGTACTTTATTTGAAAGAACAGTTTAAGTGGAATTACCTTGTCGGTTTTGCATTAATTGTGCTTGCAGTATTTTTTATTTTTAAAAAATGGTAATATCTACTTGATTTTGAGAATTTAGCGTTTTAAAATCTTATTAGTCGAAATAGATTACACAATTTTTCAAGTTTGGAATCTTGAAAGGAAAGAGGTAGAAAATGAAAGAAGGAATACATCCTGAGTATAAGAAAACCACTATCAAGTGCGTTTGTGGAAACGAAATTGAAACAGGTTCTGTTGTAGAAGGTTTGACAGTTGAAATTTGTAATAACTGCCACCCGTTCTATACAGGTCAACAAAAAATCCTTGACTCTGAAGGTAGAGTTGAAAGATTTAATAAAAGATACGGTAAAAAGAACTAGTTTATTATTGCTAACTAAAAAGAGAACCCGTAAGGGTTCTTTTTTTGTATTAATTTTGCCATGCTTTAATTTTTCATTTATTATATAGAAAAAGGTTAGGGAGATTTATGGAAGAAAGAAATAACAAGCCGATAGTGAAACTTATTTCAAAACCGGAAAATATGCTTAAAACTGTTTATACGGCATGCAGAACTTGTTATAGTGCGCAGTCGCCTGTAGAAATGTATGAAAATGATGTTGATGAAGAAAAGATGTTAAAACTTATTCGTAACGTTGTTGCTTCAGGTCATCATTCGACGATTGAACATATTCAGGTAAGTTTTGCAATATCAAATGTTTCCAGAGCATGTACCCATCAGCTTGTACGTCACAGATTGATGTCCTTTTCTCAAAAATCTCAAAGATATGTTCAAGAAAAAGGACAGTTTGATTATATTATCCCTCCAACAATAGATAGAAATCCTGAGTTAAAAGAAAAATTTATTTCTTTTATGGGTGAAATTTCAAATAAATATCAGGAATTCGTTGATGCCGGAATTCCTGCAGAAGATGCACGTTTTGTTTTACCTAATGCAGCTTCATCTTCGCTTGTTGCAAGTTTGAATTTAAGAGAGCTTATTCATCTTGCTAATTTAAGGCTTTGTACCCGCGCTCAATATGAAATAAGATGTATGGTAAAAGATATGTGTGAAGCTTTATCAAAAGAAGAACCATGGCTAAAAGAGTATCTTGTTCCAAAATGTGAAGCAATTGGATTTTGTGACGAGCATAAATCTTGCGGAAGAAAAATAACGAAAGCTGAATTATTTGAAAAAGCCGGAGTGAATTGTTAAATGAAAGCTCTAATTCAAAGAGTAAAAAGAGCTTCCGTAACAATTGAAGATAAACTCTTTTCACAAATTGGTGCAGGTTTATTGATTTTTCTTGGTGTCGGGAACGCTGATACAAAAGAAAATGCAGACAAACTTGCAGAAAAACTGCTAAATTTGCGTATATTTGAAGATGAAAACGGGAAAATGAACAAATCAGTGCGCGATATAAAAGGTGAAATTTTGTCAGTTTCTCAATTTACTCTTTGCGGGAATTGCTCCAAAGGCACCAGGCCGAGTTTTGATGAGGCAATGGCGCCAAATAACGCAAAAGAATTGTACGAATATTTTAATACCTCTTTAATGAAATCAGATTTAGTCGTCCAAACGGGTGTTTTCGGTGCTATGATGGATGTTGAACTTATTAATGACGGACCTGTAACTTTTATGGTTGAAAAATAATTCAAATGTAGTACTTGATATTATTTTGATTTTGTGTTAAAATAAGTTTGCAAGTTAATATATTTATTTTAAATTGATTTATATTGTGAGGATGTTACCTTAAATTTATTATTTTATTTTGAGTGATTTTTAATTAAGAGGCTTTTATTATGTATGTGAACAAGTGCATTAAGTGCGGTCGTGAGTTTGAAACAAAAAACCCTAAAAGAGTTATTTGCCCTGATTGTTTGTATCCGGATAAAAATATGATGGTTAATTCAGAAAATAATCAGTCTGCTGAGGTTCAAAATCAACCTTCTGAACCAATGAGCAGTTATTCAACAGAAGAAAAACCTCAATATTACAGCAGTTATTCAAGTGGCGGGGATGACAGACCTCAAAGACAATCATATACTCAAGGACAAGGTAATTATAACAGACCTCGTCAGAACAATTATCAAAATAATTACAATAACAACCGTCAAGGCGGTTATAATAACAATCGTCAAAGTTATGGCGGTCAAAACTACGGTTCTAATCGTCCGAATAACAGACCTTATAACAATAGTCGTCCGAATGGCGCCTACAATGCAAATAACAGATATAATAATAACAGGCCTCAGCAGCGCAGGCCGCAAGGAAATAACAGATTTAATAATAATCGCAGGCCAATGAACAGAAACAAAGCTCCTAAACAGCTTTTAGTTAGTAAAGAACAATTGGCACAAATCGAATTGTTATACAAATTAATGTTACCTTTACCAAATCCTGATGCGCATGAGGTTATTGGTGAAAAAATAGGTTTGGAACCAAGAAAAGTATTCTTTGGCATAAACTTAATCCGTCAAAAAATGATGCTTCCAAAATTGCCGTTCCCGAAACGTAAATTGGCAATTACTCCTGATCAATTGAATGCTATAAAAATGCTTTATGAACCGTTGTTGCCATTACCTCCGATTGGCTGTCATAAAATTATTGCGGCTCAATTAAAAATGGATGAATGGCGTGTTCACGTTGGTATTGGTCTTGTAAGAGCTCAAATGGGCTTAGAACGTTGGAATCAAGAAAGACCGGATGCTCCTGAAGAATTCAAAAAACAGGCTGAAGCTAAGGTTGAAACTAAGGATTCTGAAGCAGAAGAACCTAAGAAAAAAAGAGGTAGACCTAAAAAATCCGAAACAGCGACGGAAGAGTAGTAATGACAAATTATATTTCTGTCGGAAAAATATTGAATTTTCACGGAATTAAAGGCGAAGCACGTGTCGGTTATTCACAAAATCGACAGGAATTTTTCTTGTCTTTAGACCATGTTTACACAAAAGATGGACATAACTATAAAAAATTGGATATAATTTCAGCCCGCCCTCATAAAAATTTTCTGATTGTAAAATTTGACGGAATTGATGATATAAATCAAATTATTCCGTTAAAAGGCTGTATTTTGTTTGTTGAAGAAGAAACTGTACGTGAAAGTCTTGATGAAGATGAGTTTTTGATAGATGAAATGGTCGGGATGGATGTTTTTGATGTCGAAACGGATGAAAAATTGGGTTTCGTGATTGGCGTTTCTAATAATGGTGCAAATGATTTGCTCTCAGTAAAAACAAAGACAAAACATGTTTGTCTTGTGCCTTTTGTAGATGCAATTGTACCGATTGTTGATATAAAGAATAAAAAAATCAAAATTAATAACCTTGAGGGGCTTTTGGAATGAGATTTGATGTATTAACATTGTTTCCGGAAGTGGTTGAAAATTATTTTGACGCAAGTATTATGAAGCGCGCGAAGGATGCAGGTGTTTTTGTTGTTAATACTGTAAATCCAAGAGATTTTACTTTAGACAAGCATAAAAAAGTTGACGACACTCCTTACGGCGGGGGTGCAGGAATGGTTCTTGCACCGCAGCCTTATGTAGACGCTTATGACAGTATTAAAAAACTTGAAAATAGTGTTACGGTAATGCTCTCTCCTCAGGGAAAACCTCTGGATGAAAATTTGGTTTGTGATTTATCGAAATATAATCAAATAATTATGCTTTGCGGTCATTATGAGGGTTTTGACGAGCGTATAAGAGAAATAATTAATCCTGTAGAAATTTCTATAGGAGATTTTGTATTAACCGGCGGAGAATTGCCGGCTCTTTGTTTGATAGATGCTGTTAGTCGCAAAATAGATGGTACTCTTGGTAAAATTGAGTCTGCGGATAATGATAGTTTTTCAAACGGATTGCTTGAATATCCCCAATATACCAAGCCCAGAGATTTTCGTGGGTATAAAGTTCCGGAAGTTCTGTTAAACGGTAATCACAAAGAAATTGCACAATATCGTTTGGAACAGCAGATTGAACGTACAAAACAGCGTCGTCCTGATTTGTACGAGAGATATTTAAGTAAAGATTAAACAGAAAATCTTTTTATTTTGTTAACCCGTTAGGAGTGCTGTAGCCAAAAACATTGCGTACTAATTTATAAGCTCCTACAATACCAAGACCGATTGCACCAAATTTTTTACCGCATAAAGCTGCAATTCCTAAGCCAAGAGGTACAACGTGATTCACAAGCATGCCGGTAAAACCTTTTACATATCCTATGCCTTCGTTGAAAAATCTTCTCCAGCCTTGATTTAGTTCTATCCCAAACTCACCCTCTCTAATGTTATCTTCAACTTTGCTCATATTTGTTGAGTACATAGAGTTATTCAAGTAATATAAGCTTGCATCAGCATCGCGTTCACTTGAATACGTATCTGCTTTAATTTTTCCGATATAATGTGCATCATAACCGATTAAACCGAGAGCAGCCAAGCCGACCCCTCTTACGACAAGTTTTTTCGGGTTTTTAAATATATTTGTTACACTTGCTGGTATTGCCGGCATAAACTATTCCTTTCTGCTTTCGGTTTTTTCGGTTTTAGTTTCTGTTTTCTTTGTTTCGGTTACGGGAACTTCTTTTTCTATTTGTTTTCCTGACATTTGAAGAAGAATTTTACTTGCATCGATTGCATCTTGCCCGAAACCTCCGTCAGTAGCTTGCATTTTTTCAAGTACATTTTTTGTATAATCATCGCCAGTTACTATTCTTGTATCAAGAGCGGTAAGAGCCAATAATTTGATTTCTTCTGACGGATCTTGAAGCATTTTGTTAATTAATGCAGTTAATGCTTTGTCATCTTTTCTTGAGGTATCTTCTTCAAGTCGAGCAAATACTTCTTTTGCACCGTTTAAACGAACTTCTTTATCCTGACTGTTTAAGTAATTTTCAAGATTTCTTATATATTCATCTGTTAATTGAACAACTTTTTTCTTTTCAGTTTTTTTATCTGTATTAGTTGTAGTTGTTGTAGAGGAGCTTTGAGAGGTTCCGCTTGTTTGATTTGTACCTGCTGTTGAGGTTGAAGTCGTAGTGCCTGTGCCATTATTGCCCCCTTGACATTGAGGGCATTGACAGCCTTGCGCGTGCGTATTTTGTACTCCTGCTCCGTTAGGGTAATTATTCGGAGCATTTACGTTATATGTCGGAGCTTGAGCTCCCGGTGTAGTAACAGCGGGATTAAATATCTGAATGTTTACCGCTGAACCGCCCGCAGGCTGTGTTGTGTAACTCTGTGGTTGAGCTTGAGGATAAATGTTATTTTGCGGGTATTGATAATATTGATAATCATATTGCTGCGCAGGTTGAGTTTGCGGCTGATTTATAACAGATTCAGGCTGCACTTGCGCTTGGCAGTTGCAATATTGATTTGCTGTTTGTGTAATTTTTTGATTATCTACCTGCATGTAAAAATTTTCCCTAAACTAACACTTACTTTTATAAAGTATTTTTTTAGGGAAAATTTGCTATACATGTTAAGATATGTTAATGTATTGATTTAATTTATCCAATTTTAATTTATAGAAATCTACGTTAATATTAAGCTTTTCTCCAATCTCTAAAAGAAGTTTAATGAATTTTATATCTTTATCTTTTGGTTGGGAAGAGCTGTTATTTTCTATTATTTCTCCGATTTTGTGATAAATATTGTTATAATATAAATTTTGGGCTTCTGAGATATCAATATGTAAATCCAGTTTATCTATAATATTAAATAATTCTGAAACGTATTCTGCTTGCTGTAAGTCAAAGTTTTTAGTAAGACGTTTTAAATTGTTAATAATTTGTTTGCCAAAATTTTTATTTGAGGCAGTTTTATCAATTTCAATTCCAATTTTTCTTGCTTCAAAGTTTATTGTTTTTATTTGGTGGATAACAGATTCTTCAACGAAGCCTGTGCTATGTGAGAGCAGGTCATTATATCTGCGGCTTAGAGTGTAACCCGCAGATATCTTAAATTCTTTCGGAACTTCCAAACCCAGACTTTGCATGTGGTAAATCGACATTTTGCCTTGATCAAACATTTCTTCATATCTGTTTGCAAATTTTTTCAACTGATCTTTTAAAAGTATTTGCAGAATTTTCTTTCTTTCTTCAATAAAAATATCTTTTAAAGTAAAGTATTCTTTGCCGAAAGTTTCATCAAGAGTTCTGATTACTTCCGTAAAAGGATTTAGCATATATGTTTTAATCAGTTTTTCTTGAAGCTGATTAAATTCTTCGTTTGATGAAAATTCTTTTATAGAACAGTGAAAATCTCCGTCAGAATATTGCATTAAGGCAAAAATTAACCTAGTTTTTTGCAAAGTCACTCTGGATTTAATTTCAATATCACCTACGACAAAGTTTGAACTCCCCTTTTCAACTTTTTTATAGCTGTTACGTTTTACGCGGTAGCAGTATACGCTTTCTTTGTCGTCAAAATCCTGATATAATGAAGATATTGCCCATAAACAAGCAATTTGTTTTAGAGTCACAACAGATGGTTTTACAAAATTCAAGTAAATATCTTTTCCAGTGCCAAACTCTTTTATGTTGCTTTTTGCTTCTGATAAAATTTCTAAAAATTTAGTTTCAAAATTTTCTTTAGAAAAATGTGAAGCTAATTGAATTACACGTGCGGCGTATTTCATAATCTGTACGGTTTCTATTCCGGAAATTTCATTAAAAAACCATCCGCAGCTTGTGTACATAAGCATAGCCTGACGTTGAGCTTCCAATAACTCCATACCTTTAACTTTTTCTTCTTCGGTTAAGTCAGTTTTAAAGAATTTGCTTTCAAATATTCTTATATTTTTGCTGTTTCTGTTGAGAATTACCTCAATATAATTATTGCGAACTTCCCACGGGGAAATGTTATAATATTTTTTACCTTCTTTTTCAAAGATTTTAGCAAGCTCATCTCTTAAATAGTCTAAAGCCTCTCTTAGCGGTTTTCTCCATTTTTGGTTCCATCCCGGCTGCCCTCCTGTAGAACACCCGCAATCTTCTTTCCAACGCCCTACACCATGAAAACAACTCCAAGAAGAAGCCTGCTTTATGTCCGCTTCATATTCAGCAGGAAACTTGTCCAAAAATTCCGCGTAGTTTGTTATTTTGAAGCCTTGCGATTCTGCTTTAATTTTTAATACATAAGAAAGCGCCATATCTCCGAATTTTGTATGATGTCCGTAACTTTCGCCGTCAGTTGCAATATTTATCAATTGCGGATAATCGCGAAATTCAGAAACACCTTCTTCAAGCCTTTTTGTGAATTTATTGCCGTCTTTTAACAGTTCATCAAATGCTACGGAACGTGAAATCGCACCGTCATAGAAAAATAAATTAATAGATTTTGACGGGTCTGATTTTATTACGTATTTGTAAGAACGCGCAGGGTCAATATTACCCCAGCTTACATCCTGCCACTCTCTGTCATTTTCTTTTTTTACTCTCAAAGCCTGGTATGGAGACAGGACGGTAAATTTTATCCCGTTATCTGCAAGTACTCGCAATGTATCGTCATCAACAGCAGTTTCTGCTAGCCAAATCCCCTCAGGCTTTCTGCCAAAACGATATTCAAAATCACGAATACCCCATTTAACTTGAGTTTCTTTATCGTGCTCATTTGCAAGCGGCATAATCATGTGGTTATAAACTTGTGCCATTGCGTTTCCGTGTCCGTTATGCTCGGAAGCACTGTACATATCTGCTTTTATAATTCTTTCATAAGTCAAAGGAGCATAAACTTCCATCCATGATAACAGTGTCGGGCCGAAGTTAAAACTCATGTATTCGTAGTTGTTAACGATGTCAAGAATTTTGTTCCTTGAATCAACAATTCTTGAAACAGAATTCGGGGTATAACATTCTTTGCAAATTCTCTCATTCCAGTCGTGGAAAGGCAAAGCACTGTCTTGCAATTCAATTGCTTCAAGCCATGGATTTTCTCTTGGCGGCTGGTAAAAATGTCCGTGTATAGTTAAATATTTGTCTCTAATTTCTTCCATAGTCATTAATCCCGTATATTTTGCTATTTATAACAGTTTTAAATTTTATTCAAGAGCGTTTTCTTCTTTTTTAGGGGCTTTTGGTGTTAGGACTTTAAAATCATCTACATCCATCCATGCATCTCCTAAAGCAGTTGAAAAAATTCTGCCTGTAAATTCAACTTTATCTCCTGCATCAAGGTCAATATTTTTTTCAGCGACATCTTTTTTCAAAAAGATTTTAAGTTCGGATAAAGGAATGTTATGATTTGTAACATCGGGTCTTTGAATTAAAAATGAAATATAATCTTCAGATGAGCGTTTTGCCGGCGGATAATCTAATCCTAATGTAGAAAACTTATCAAATTTTCCTATTATGCGGATGTTTCTTTTTAAAAATCTTGCAGGGTTTGCAACGACATCAAGAGCGTTTACCGTTGTATATTGAAGCGGTGCTTGAGTAGCAGCCGGTGCGGTTGGATTAGATACAAAAGTTGTTTGCGAATTTACAACCGATCCTATCCCTGTAGAAAGTGCTAAAGCCAAAGTTATAATCCAAAATTTTTTCATATACAAAACCTCTTATCTAAACTTACAGCAATAGTGTAGCACATATTTAAAATATATTCCAGTAGTCATTTAGAGAAGTTGGTTGAATAACTGTATATAAAGTTATTTAAGCACCATTGTCTTTTTGAACTCGTTTCGGAATCTGTCAATTCTTTCCCGTAGGGCTTTTTGAATTGGTAGACCCTGAAATAAATTCAGGGTGACCGGTTTGTTTTGCTCGTGGTGCCATCTGCTAATCTCCGAGACAAACAACCCGGTGGTAGTTGCTGTTGCGGCCGTAGTAGTAGTATTCCGTGTAGGAACTGCCGAAGTAGCGGAGGTATGCGTCCTCCGTATCGTTAGGGGAGGACGACCACAGGTGGAAGTTGGACGGGTTATCTGTGATGCCTAAAGCCGCAAAGACAGTGTCCTTGTTCGCATCCCAACT
>CADBQQ010000130.1 GCA_902796825.1 uncultured bacterium | reverse complement strand
TAGGAGTTTATATGTTTTGGGGTTAATGAACTATTTATATTTAGTGTTTCGACTACACTTAAATCTTATACAATTATTATTACACAACAAAAAAATAAGTCAAGTGAGTAATTTAATATTCTTATCAAATGTGCTAAACGCTACTTATAGTGTACATTTTACACTTTACAAAACTTAACAACTAATCTTTTTGGGTAAGTTCTCTCCCCCAGCGTGATAAAAAATATATGCCTAAAGCTAAATATGTTGACCACATTAGTATTGTTGCAAAACAATTTGAGCCGTTTATATATGCTCCAATCCACATGAATACGCACAAACCGTTTACAACAGTCCAAACATACCATTGCTCAATACAGCGTTTAACCGTTAAAATAAATGCGATTACTGACAAAACTGTTGTAATTGAATCTATTAAAGGATTTGCATCTTGATAATGAACTAGTATAAAATATCCCGCGATAGATGCAATAATTGCACAAGTTGACCATATAATACGTTCTTTAGTTGTAAGTTTAGTCTTATAAATTTCTTGTGTGTCTTGTTTTAAGTGATTTTTCCATTTTGAAATCCCTACAAATTGCATAGGCAAATAATAAAGCATATTCAAACCAAGATTGCCCCAGAAAGCATTTTTATAGGAAATATACGAGTAACAAATATTAGAGAAAATTCCAAATAAATAACAAGATATTTTGCCTTTTCCTGCAAGAATTGTTGCACATATTCCGCAAATAGCAGAAGCTAAAGCGACTTTGCTATCTTTCATATAAATTGAGATTAGAGTAATAAAAACAATTTCTAATGGGAAAATTATTTTTTCATATTTTCCCCATCCTTGAAATTCTTTTTTTATAAATTTAAAAATTTCTTGCATTTAGTACGTACCGCCTGTTTGCATTGTATCTGAATAATTGGGTTGAGGATATACAGGTGTTTGATCTTCAACTAACGGTTGAGTTTCGTATTGTTGTTCAGTTGAATCGTCGTAAGGCAATCCGTGCAAAAAAGTATTCATTCTATCTTCTGTATAAATATCTTCTTGCTGTTGTGAGCTATCAAGAATGTTCTTCAATTCTTCTTTGTATGCAGAATAATTGTTGCATGATTTGTAGTTGTCAAGGGTCGAATATAATGATTTTATATAGCCCATAGCAACGTTTTTTCGGGTTTCATCAGACTGGAACCGAACAAGTTTATATAGACCGATTGCGTTGTGCTGAGAGTAATCAACATAAGCACAGGAAGTATTTTTTATAACGAGATTTTTATTTTGGTTAAGTTTCTTGTTTAAAAAATCAGAATTCGTTAAATACTGAAAATATTTTTCACTATCAGGCATTTGATTATTATTTTCCAGAGTTTCAAAATCTATTTTATCTTTCAGTGCTTTTATCTCTGCAAACGATGATATAGAATAAGCCAGAAGCAGTATTCCCAAAACCAGAATGCTTATTCCAAAAATCAGCCAATTGTTTGTACTTTTATCCATCTAAGCCCTCTTATTTTTTTAAATTATATAATAAATTTTTACAGATGTACATTTATAAAAAAAAATGTATAATAATAAAAAAGGAGCGAAAATGAAAAAATACATATTAGCGTTATTATTGATTTTAGCAGCAAGCGGAAGTGTTTTTGCAACAGTTGTTACCCAAAGAGCAGTAAACCCTAATTCACAAAAAAATCAATTAATTGCGCAAAATATCAAAACCTGTAAACCTTATTCAGAAAGCATGAATTCTGATTATATGGGTATGAATATTTCTTATAACTTGCAAATAAAAGGTTGGATAAATAACAAATGCAGGCTTGATTTTGAGGCTGATATTAAAGGTGCAAGTTCGTCATTCCAAAGTTTATACGGAATAGAAGCAAGTGAAGCTAATGTATTCTCATTTGCTCCAAAAATCAGATGTGAATTTACAAAACAACAGCTTGAATATGTAGGGGATTCCATTTTGCAGGAGGAGGAACGTAATAACGGTGCTTATAACAACATGTTAAAAGACCCTAATAATATTAATCTGTCTATGAATAATTTAAGTGATTCTGATCAAAGATTGATGGATGTAGTTTTAAACCAGAATGCTTGTACGATATTAAATATGTCTGATTTTAATAATGTAATGAATCATTTTGAACTATATTAATTAATATAATTAACAGGCGCGGGATTACATCCCGCGCCTGTTGTTTGTTTTATATATAATTTTTACGCTTCGTCTAAAGCTGCAACACCCGGTAGAACTTTACCTTCAATAAATTCTAATGAAGCTCCGCCGCCAGTTGAAACGTGAGTGAAATCTTCTGCTTTAAAGAACTTCTTAGCCGCTGAAACAGAATCTCCGCCGCCGATTACAGAAGTTGCACCATTTTTAGTAGCTTCAACAACAGCTGCTAAGACAGCTTTTGTACCTTCCGCAAATTTAGGATTTTCAAATGCGCCAACTGGTCCATTCATCAAAATGGTTTTAGAAGATTTAATAACTTCAGCAAATGCTTTTCTTGAGTCTTCGCCGGCATCAACACCTTCAAACCCATCAGGAATTTCGTTAATCTTAACAAACTTGTTTGTTCCATTGCCTGAAAAATCGTCTGTAACAAGAACATCAGTAGCCATTACCAATTTAACGCCTTTTGCTGCTGCTTTTGCTTCAATTGCTTTTGCAACATCAAGCTGGTCGTCTTCGCAAATGGAAGTACCGATTTTCCCGCCGTTAGCTTTTACAAAAGTATAAGCCATCCCGCCACCGATAATCATATTGTCTACTTTATCTAACAAGTTTTCTAATACGCCGATTTTAGAAGAAACTTTAGCTCCGCCAACAATTGCAGTGAAAGGTCTTGTCGGATTGTCAAGTGCTTGAGATAAGCATCTGATTTCTTTTTCCATCAACAATCCTGAAACTGCCGGCTTCAAAACTTTAGCAAGTTTAGCTGTTGAAGTGTGGTTTCTGTGAGCTGCGCCAAAAGCGTCATTTACATAGAAATCGCCAAGTTTCGCTAATTCATTTGCAAAAGTCATATCATCATCTTTTGCTTCTTCTGCTTTGTAGAAACGAATGTTTTCCAATAACGCAATTTGACCGTCTTGAAGTTTTTCCACATAAGAAGCTGCTTCTTCAACAGATGGAATAAATACTATTTCTTGACCAAAAACTTTAGTCATATATTTAGCAACCGGTTCAAGAGTAAATTCCATATTTTTTTCACCTTTTGGTCTGCCAAGATGTGCCATAAGAATTACTTTTGCTCCGCGTTCTGTCAAATAATTAACTGTAGGAACGATAGCTTGAATTCTTGTATCGTCAGTAACATTTTTGTTTTCATCCAAAGGTACGTTAACATCAACTCTTATTAACGCTCTTTTTCCTTTGATGTCGCCTAAATCCTTGATTGATTTTTTCATATATATTTCTCCTTCTTAAAACTTAGTGCATGCTTATATTACAAAAAACATAACTTTAACACAACATTAAAGTTTTTATATAGTTGTGCCGATGGTAAAGTTGCGAGCAAAAGTTGACAAAGTGTTCACAATCATTAAACCAGATTTGGAGTATATTTATGTCGATTAATTCAATAAATTTCGGATTTTCTCCGATGTCATTTGAACAAGCAAGTAATCTTACGCAAAAGACGCGTCAAACTTTGATTGCTCTCGGCATTGACCCCAAATCGGTAGCTTCTGAAGAAGAAGCATTGGCATTAATTAGTAAAATACTTTCTCAGCGTGTTCAACTTGCAAAAACCTCAAAAAATAAAGGAGGTTGTGCTGAAGCCGAAATAATTTTGAAAGCAAAGAGTTTAGCTTCTTATGTAGGCATTGTCCTGCCGGAATCCGTTCCTGTTGATAAGATTCTTGATATGCTTTCAAATAAGATTGAGTCTCTTTCTAAAGAGAATCCTCAAGGGGCTGATATTGACAATGCCAAAAACGAATTATCCGAATTAAAAGAAATGTATAAATCGTTAAAGCAAAAAGAAGATAACATGTTTGCTTCATTGGATTACAATGCGAATATAAACAAGATAATAATGGGTTTATAATTTTTAATTGACAGTTGTTTATGGGTTTGGTACACTTTGTTGGGAGTGATGCCGATATAGCTCAGTTGGTAGAGCAACTCATTCGTAATGAGTAGGTCGCGGGTTCAAGTCCCACTATCGGCTATTAAAATAATTGGTAGCAGTAATGGTGCCTACGGCACTTCTAATATAGGTTTTCAGGACAGTTGTGATGGGAGTTTTG
>CADBQQ010000129.1 GCA_902796825.1 uncultured bacterium | reverse complement strand
TTTCGGTGACGATGACGGTAATGGTTACGACCACGCTACGCCTAACAACGCGATTGTTAAAGCGTTGGATATTAATAAAAATATTAGACCTGACGGTCAAAATGTTACAGATACAAGACCGACAGGAACAGCTGAAGATTATTACGGATACGCAGGTTCTACAGCAGTAGTTAGAAATTCTAACCTTGAAGTTGGAAAACCTGGTGAAGGTAATCTTGATATTACAGCAGATCACGTTTACTCTAACGGTGTAGCTGCTCACTTTACAGATGACGGATTTACAAAAGTAAAAGATGACAGAACAAATCCTGCTATCGGCAACACCCCGACAGGACACGCCGTAAGACCACAGGATGTAGACGATATCGGCCGTGATTACCACGAAAGAAACTACTACTATCCGGAAGGAGATGGAGATATTCCTGACGGTTGGACAGCTGACGGCTTCAAACCTTCAACTCCGGACGGAAAAGTTGACCCTGATAACGGTATTGTAGATGTAACTCCGATGATTATACCGGAACCTCCGGTAACACCACCGGATCCGCCAACACCGCCAAATCCACCTACACCTCCTCAGCCGGATCAACCAAATCAACCACAGGATGATGACAGGTCATATTGGAAGAAACAGGATGAAAACTTCGTTCAAGCTATCGATAAACGTCAATATATGAGATTTAACGTTAGCGACAACCAAAATCCTGTAGCTCTGGAAAGATCAAACAACGGCATTGAAGGCTTGTTAGACGTATCTCGAGGCGGTATCGCGGTAAAACATGACGGTTCACTCAACGTTGGAGATGTAATCCCTGTACACTTAACTTATGCAGACTTAGACATAAAAGCAGATGTTAAAGTTGTATCAGCAACAACTTCCCGCGCAGGAGCAGAATTCGTTAACCTCGATAAAGCAACTGCTAACCAGTTATTATTCTTAAGCATATTGCTTGAAGACGCTAATAACATCGCATTTAATCAATAATACATAACTCAATAAAAAAAATCCCTTATACAATATGTATAAGGGATTTTTTAATGGACACAATTTACCCCTTTCATTCTCTGCGCACGCATTTCAGTGGCAGTTTATTATATCTTCATTTCGAGCCGTCAGACACCGGCAATCCAGTAAATGTTTTCAGAATTGCTTCGTCGCTTCACTCCTAGAAATAACATACACTCTTTCCTAACCAATAATTGCATGACAATGCGCGAAGTGCTTTAGTGTTACAGGCGCATAAATGAAGCCTATGACAACAAGAAAAGGCTCTGAGTGATTCAATAAAACATAGCAAAAAAAATATTTACAAGTTTATAAAACTTTGTATTCTATTTGCAAAAACAAAAGAATATTATATAATAAAATTGAAAGGATTAAGACTATGGAAAAGAAAATATTCGTTACTGCAATCGCTATATCATTTTTATCTGTACCTCTTATGGTTAAAGCAGATGAAGTGAATGCTGTATCTACATACAATGGTAATCAGGTTGTTGTACAAAGTGCAACAGATTTAAATCTAGGAGGATCTTTCGTAGGTCACGGAAGCCCTAACCTTGTAACAAGAGGAGTATCTTTAAATATTGACGGGCTTACTAATGCAGGAGATGCTTTTAATATTCTAAACAGAGGCGATGGAAGCGCTAATTTCACCAGAAATTTAGACTCTGTAGGCTTTCTTACAAATGATAATTTCATTCAAAACAGCATCCAATTTAATAGAATAAGAGCTCAAATACAGGCGCAAAACAAAGCCCAAAATGAAGCTAATGTAAATAATCACCAATAAGAGTAAAATTAGTTATTAATAAAGCAGCGCAGACTTTGTACAAAGTCTGCGCTGCTTTATTATCCATCATCTTTTATTTTTTTATAAACGGTTTTCTGATTGCCTTTGAATTTGTCGGGTCAACAGAGTTGTTGTTTTGAATAGGATTTGTTGCATTATTATTGTTGTTCATTTGTGCAGCTGCATTTTGCGGATTAGTTTGTTGCGTTGCTATATTTTGGCTTTGGTTATTATTTACAGTATTTTGTCCCATATTGGCTGCGGCTGTTTGCATTGAACCGCCTTTGATAGGGTTGGTTTGTCTGTTATTTTGAGTCAATTGTTGTGTATTTTGATTGTTGTTTTGAACCTGGTTTTGATTGTTCATATTGTTTTGAACATTCATATTTTGTTGTTGATTGTTGTTAACATTTTGACCATTCATTTGCTGCATATTTTGTGGTTGTGCTTTAATATCTGCAACATTTCCTTTTGCTTGTGTAGCTTTCGATTTAGATTGTGTTACGGCTTTTTTAGCTGTAGTAACTTGTTTTTTCATTGTTTTATTTATTCTTTTAAAAGATTTAGTCATTGTCTTATTCTTTTTCTGAGAGGAAACAGCTCTTTTTGAAGTTGCTCTTGTTGTTGTATTTAATTTACTTGTAGAAGCTGATGACCTTTGAGCCGCGGCACTGGTATTATTTGAAGAATCTTTTGTCAATGCTGCTTGTACCAAAGTTTGAGCTCCGGTAGCTGTTGTAGTAACACCAACTTGTTCCAGTGCTTTACCGGCAGCAGCTGTATTTTGATTAGATTGCATTGCAATACCTGTCGCTATTTCAGCTCCGCCCAATACAGTTGTACCTATACCAACTCTTTTAGCGTTGTCAGAAGTATGAGAACCCGCAGTTCCTGTATTTGCGGCATTTATATTTTTGTTATTTGCAGCTGCTGTAGCAGCAGTATTTGTTCTTGCAATTGTTCTGGCATTCTTAGTAACATTAGATGTTCTCTTAGTTAATTTAGACTGCTGTCTTGCAATTGCTGTTGTTTTTTTGCTTGATTTGTTAATTGTTCTTTGAGATTTTGAAGCTTGAGCCTGTTTTGTATCTATTTGTTTGTTTGCTTCTGTTTGTTTAGCCTGAGCTTCGTCATCGTTTTTAGCGTGTACTTCTTTAGCAGAAGATGAAATTGAGCTGATTTCTTCATTCAAAGCTCGAACTTTTGCCTGTTCTTGTTGTAATTTTTTCTGTTCAGCTTTTACTAGTTTATCTGTCTTTCTCTTCTGTTTTTCAACAGATTTCATTTCTTTTTTCATTTTTGAGTTCTGCTTAATGGTATTTGCATCGGTTTCTTCCATTTCTGTTTGAGTTTCCTGCATAACTTTTTCTTGAGCTTTGTTTTTACTGTCAGCCTGTTTAGACTTATTTGTCGCATTCAAAGCAGCTCCAATACCGACACCGTGAACAGAACTGTCACCTTTTGGAGAAACAACACTCTGGTTTGAACTTTGAACAGAAGATTTATTGTCTTTTTCTTCATCTGTTTTGTTATCTTCAACTTTACGTGTTGTTTGTTCTTGTCTTACTTTGTTTAATTTTTCTTTCAAATCTACTTGAGTGCTTACAGGAATATCTCCATCAAGATCAGATTTTAATTGCGCTTCAATAGAAATCAAATCAGCATCACTCATTGATTTTAAGTTATTGAAATCTACAAATCCGTTATATGATTGTACAATACCGCCACTTTGTGAATTTTGATTTTGCGAATAATTTACTTGTTTTGCGTGTGATTGTTTCACTCCTTCGGCATTTTTAGCAGAACTTGCAGCTGCAGTAGCTTTTACACCGGAAGCTAATTTTGGTCCTTGTGTTGCTGCAACTCTTGAAGAAGCAGAAACACCTTGAGGAGCAGAAGCCTTGCGATTTTGAAATATGGAAGAATCCATATCAGCTTTTTTGTTAGACTCTGTTTTTGCAGCATTACTTCCAAATTTCTTTAAAAGTTTCTTGGTATCTAAACTGTTAATGTTACCAGTAGAACGAATATCCATAATAGCTCTCCAAATTATAGTCTCTCTTACATATATAAAAACCGGAGAAATTTATGGATTTCAGAGAGAGTGAAATTTGTTACAATTCTTAATAGATCTTCTGTCATTGCGAAATAATGTAAAGCTATGACAATTCTATAAATAACCGGCACCCACCCGAACCCTCCCTCAAAAGGGAGGGAAAATTCTTATCATGCTGAACTTGGTTCAGCATCTATCAGTTCTTTCCCGTAAGGGCTTAATCAAATTGTCAGACCCTGAAACGGACTAAACGTCTTAAAAACTTAACCTAACATTTGTTTTTTAGCGGCTTGAACGTGTTGTGTGGAAGAAGAATTTCCATTGCCGCCGATAGGATTTGTCATTGATGCATTGTTATTGTTGTTGAACATTGCACCTGCTGTTTGCATGCTGTTTCCTTGTTTTGGAGCTTGTTGAGTTTGGTTGTTGTTAGAAACAGCTTGACCTTGTCCCATCATAGCTGCTGCTGTTTGCATTGAACCGCCTTTAATAGGGTTTGTTTGTCTGCTATTTTGAGTTAATTGTTGTGTATTCTGATTGTTATTTTGAACTTGATTTTGATTGTTCATATTATTTTGAACATTCATATTTTGTTGTTGAGCATTAGCACTAATATTTGCTACGTTACCTCTTGCTTGAGAAATTTTAGCTTGAGAACCTGAGATTGCTTTCTTAGCAGAAGTAGCTTGTTTTCTTGCTGATTTATTAATAGCTTTGAAAGACTTTGTCATAACTTTAGATTTTTTCTGGGAAGTAGTAGCAATTTTAGAGGTTCCTCTTGTTGTTGCTTGAACTCTGCTGTTAGCTGCAGATGTTTTACTTGCGGCTTGAGAGGTTTGTTGTGCCTTTTGACCTAATACCTGTCCTGAAGCCGTAGCTGCGGCACCTGCTGTTGCGTATGCCGCACCTGTCCATACGTTTTTAACACCATCAGCATGTTCTACTTGTCCTTTCGCCTCAAGAGCTGCACCGGCAGCAGCTGTATATTGATTAGATTGCATTGCTTTTCCAGAAGCTATATCAGCCTTGCCGGTAGCCTTTTCTGAAACACCTGTAGAGATTTTGGTAGTACCATAACCTGTTGCAACTCCTCCGGCTGTTGTTGCCGCAACTGATGCTATTTGCCCTGCAGTAGCACTATTTTGAGCTGATTTAACCTGATTATTACCTGATTTTACAGCCTGTGTATTTGTTCTTGCAATTTTTCTTGAATTTTTTGTAATGTTAGTCGTTTTTTTAGATATTTTTGACTGCTGTCTTGCAATTGATGTTGTCTTTTTATTTGATTTATTTACTTTTGATTGAGATTGAGAAAGTTGAGCCTGTTTAGCTTCTATCTTAGAATTTGCAGCTTCTTGTTGAGAAGATGCTTGCTGTGCAGTTTTTGCCTGACTTGAAGTCGCAGTAGCTGAAATTTCTTCTATTTCTGAATTCAAAGTTTCAATCTTTGATTGCTCCTGAGCCATTTTTTTCTGCTCTGCTTTTGCTTGTTTATCAATTCTTTTCTTTTGACGTTCAGCAGCCTTCATATCTTTTTTCATTTGTTTATTAGACTTAGCTGTTTTAGCCTCAGTTTTTTTCATCTGAGATTCTAATTTTTTCATGTCCTTTGCGACATCAACATTTTCGTCTGCAGACTTATCAGCTGTAGCTTTTGTAGATTTAGATTCTCCTAAAGAGCTAGCGCCGTCATCTTGCTGTTTTTCTGTACTGTCTGTACCATCAGCTTTACCGCTTTCATTTGTACGTTTGGTTTGCTCAGCTTTAAGTTTTTCCAACTGAGATTGCAATTTGTTTTGTTGAGCAGCTGTAATATCACCCGCCAAATCTGTCTGAATTTCAAGCATTGCTTGTTCTAATTCAGCATCTGAGGCAGTAGATAAATTGTCAAAATTCAACGGCAAATCAGAATTAACTTTTGATTGCTGTTGTTGATTATTTGCAGCACTATGAGCATGATGTGTTTGTTTTGCGTTATGAGCCGCACCTAATTTATTAGCACCGTTATTAGCAAATGCACTCAAAGATTTTTGAGTAGCAGCTGTACGCTGGCTTCCTGAAACACCACCAGCAGGCTTGTCAAAAATAGAACCTTCGTTTGTTAATCTTTTATCAGAATTAGCTTTTTGAGCATTATTACCACCGGCAAAGCGTTTTAATATCTTTGAGACATCCGCCTTATTAATATTAATGTTGTTAATACTCATAATTAAAGCTCTCCAATTTTAGTCTCTCTTACACATATAAAAACTTGAAAATTTTATGGATTTCAGAGTGTTTGAGATTTGTTACAATTCTTAATAGTTCATCTGTCATTGCAAAATAATGTAAAACTATGACAATTCTATAAATAACCGGCACCCGCCCTAACCCTCCCTCAAAAGGGAGGGGAAATTCTTGTCATTCCGAACTCGTTTCGGAATCTATCAGCTCTTTCCCGTGAGGGTTTAATCAAAATTCGTAGACCCTGAAACAGACTGGTCACTTTGTGCAAATTCTCTTGAAATTCATCCTTGTTCCTGATAACATAACAAAGTAATAAGAATTAGGGAGAAAAATTATGGATTTAATGAAAGGTAAAAAAGGGTTAATTTTTGGAGTATCTAATACTCACGGTATAGCTTACGGTATAGCAAAACAAATTCACGATGCAGGAGGCGAAATTGCTTTTACATACGCTAACGAAGCTATGGAGAAAAGAGTTCGCCCTATCGCTGAAGACTTTGGCGCTAAAATAATAATGGAATGCGACGTTACCAAAGAAGAAGACGTTAAAAAAGTATTCGAAGAATGTGAAAAAGTTTATGGCAAACTTGATTTCGTTGTTCACGCTGTAGCGTTTGCAAACAAAGAAGATTTAACAGGAAGATTTATTGACACCTCTAAAGCCGGTTGGGATTTAGCTCTCGGAATTAGCGCATATTCATTAGTAACAGTTTGCAAATACGCCGAAAATATTATGAACGAAGGCGGTTCAATCTTTGCTATGACTTATTTAGGTTCTATCCTTTCTGTTCCGGGATATAATGTAATGGGTGTTGCAAAAGCAGCTTTAGAATCCTCAATGAGATTTTTATCAGTTGACTTAGGCAAAAAAGGTGTAAGAGTAAACTGCTTATCTGCAGGTCCTGTAAAAACACTTGCTGCAATGGGTATCGGCGGATTTTCAAAAATGCTTAAAGCTGCTGTAGCTCGCGCACCTCTTGGAAGAAACGTAGCTCTTGAAGATGTAGGTAAAGCCGGTCTATTCCTTGCTTCCGATCTATCTTCCGGCATGACAGGAGAAGTTATATACGCAGATTGCGGATGCCACAGTGCTTACGCTTCCGCTGAAGAAATGGACATCCTTTCTGACAATATACAAATATAAAAGAATATTCATATTTGACTAAAAAAAACGGAATTTTAAAATTCTGAGACTAATTCAGGACAATAAAATTCCGTTTTTTATATTTTGTTGAAATTAAAGCGATTGCAAATCAATCTCAATTTGAGTCTTTAATTCATCTAAATTATCAAATTTCAATTCATTTCTTATCATTTTTTGGAATTCAATACGCAAATACTTTCCGTACAAATCACCGTCAAAACCAACAATATGAGTTTCCAAAATCGGAGTACCGTCACCGGATATCGTAGGAGATATTCCGTAATTTGCAAGTCCATGCATTGGAATACCGTTTTCCAAAAACGCATTAACCTCATAAACTCCATAAGGTAACTCTATTACATTTTCAGGATAAATAATATTCGCGGTAGGAAAGCCTATTGTCTGCCCGAGTTTTTTACCCTCAATAACCGTACCTGAAACAGAAAAACTGCGACCAAGCATTGAATTCGCAATAGGTATTTCACCCGTTTTTAAATACTGTCTAATCGCAGAACTGCTGATTACCTCTCCAAAAATTGTCTGCGGAGGAGTAGCAGTATAAATATAATCATATCTTGATTGATAATTTGCAAGAAAGTTTACTCCGCCTGAACGCCCTATCCCAAAGTGATGATTAAATCCGGTTGAAATTGCTTTAGGTGAAAAATATCTTAACAAAATTTCTTCCAAATACTGATTAGGAGTCAATTTACAAATATTTTCAAAATCAAGCATTATTAAATAATCAACACCCAAACCTCGAATTATATTATATTTATCCTCATCACTTGTTAAATTTTTCTGAGGAAGATTATTCAAATAACATTCCGGATGTTTTTCAAAAGTTAGCACAGCAGACTGACAGCGCAATGAGCGAGCCAAATCTACAGCACAATCAATTACAGCTTGATGCCCAAGATGCACTCCATCAAAAAAACCTAATGCCAATGATAAATTCGGTATCTTTGTTAATTCTGTAATGATTTCCATAGTTTTATTATATTATAAATTTAACTAAAGTAAAATTGTAAATTATCCTTAAAACATTACCCCTACAATTGCGGCAGACAAATACCCCGTCAACGTTCCGCAAATTAACGCTCTAACCCCCAGACGGGCAAGATTTTTTCTCTGGTTTGGAGCCATTTCGCCAATACCTCCTAGTTGAATAGCAATCGAGCCGAAATTTGCAAAATTACATATTGCCACACTCGCTATCAAGAAAGATTTTTCAGAAAGAACACCTGCCATTTTGGTCAAATCAACATAAGCAACCATCTCGTTTAGCACAAGCTTTGTCCCCATCAAACCACCAACAGCAGCAGCTTCTTTAACAGGTACCCCAATAATAAAAGCAAATAATGCAAATATTTTACCAAGTATCATTTTTAAAGATAAATTAGTTAAATCAAATGATGCAAAATTAAAATGCAAGTATTTCACAACAGCAGCGCCGAATATTCCTAAAAACCAATCAATCATAGCAACAAGGGCAACAAGTGCCAAAATCATAGCAATAACATTCAATGCAACTTTCATACCCTCTGATGCTCCTGCTGAAATCGCGTCAAAAACATTTATATGAGTACGTTTTCTCTTATTAAATGTAATAGTAAAATTTTCACTTGTTTCTGGCGTATGAGTCTCCGGATATACCAATTTTGAAATAACAAGCGCACCCGGAACAGCCATAATTGAAGCCGCAAGAATGTACTGCGCTGGAATTCCCATCCCGATATAAATTGGCATTGTCGCACCTGAAATACATGCCATACTCCCCGACATAGATGCAAGCAATTCCGAACGGGTCAATTTTTCTAAATAAGGCCGTATCATAATTTGAGCAGAAATTTGTCCCACAAAAGCACTTGCTACATTTGACAAAGCTTCCGCCCCACTAACGTTCATTAACTTATTCATAGCCTTACCAAATATTGGAATAATCCTCTGCATTATGCCGTAATAATAAAGGACATTTACTATAATCATCATAAAAATTAAAGATGCAATTAATTGAAGCGCAAAAATATTAGCTCCGCTTCCCCAAACAAGTGCAAGTTTAAGATTACTCATCAACGGACCAAAAACAAATTCCCCGCCGTTAAGTGCAAAATCCAATATTTTCTGAATAAACATCCCCAGAGTCATAAATATTTTTTCTCCAATAGGAATTTTAAAAATAAAAATTGCAAATAATACCTGCAAAGCAAGCCCAATTCCAATTGTTTTATAATTAATTGCCCTGCGGTTGTTTGACATACCGTAAGCAATGCCTAAAATTAATACTATTCCTAAAATTCCAATTAATTTATCCATATAAATATTTACTTTCTATTGAAAAAACCTATTATCTTATCAATTAGCCCCTCAGATTCTTCGGCATCCGATGAACCCAATGCTTCCAATTTGTTTAATTTATCCTGAACCATTTTAATTTCAACCGGATCGCTTACAAGTTCAAGATATTTTTTATAAATGTCAACAGCCTTAGCTCCGGCCTTAATCTTTTCATAAGCAACTGCAAGAGATTTCAAAGTTTCGGCATCTCTTTCATCCGCCTCCAGAGCTTTTGCCAAATACTGAGCCTGCATTCTGTAATCTCCCAGCCCCTCTCTATATTGCGCTAATTTTTTCAAAGCTTCTTTATTTTTAGGGTCTAATTTTACAATTTTTTCATAATATTCAGAAGCATGATCAACTTCACCGTTATCAGTTAAAAGTTGAGCCAATTCAAACAACAAGTCAATGTCATCATCTTTTATCTGAACAGCATTCAAAAATTCATGTGTAGCCATATCAATATCTTTTCTCAAAATATGATATCTGCCCCAGTTTAATAATGAATTATACTCATCTCCCATTTCATCATAAACAAGCGCTCTCATCTGGTAAGTTAGAGGAGATGCAGGAACAATTTTATTATATTCCTCAATTGTCTCAAGAGCCTTATCAAAATCTTTGGCAGAATAATAATATTGCGCACGTAAAGTATAATATCTCGGAGAAGATTTTACTTCTTCAGGTAAATTATCGAGTTTCTGATATGCTTCCTCAACTTGTCCGAGTTCAAGCATACACTGTATTTTTAGCAATTCGTCTTTTGTATAATCAAGAGCTTTTGCTGCATCTCCGCTTTTTAGATAGACAGCTGCCAATCCCTCATTAATTTTCAAAGTATCAAAGCCTTTGTTTTTAGCTCTAAGCAAAGTCTCTATTGCACTTGGGTATGCTTCGTCTTTCAAATATATATCGGCAAGCTGCAAAAACATTTCTTCGTGCAAATCTACTCCCTCAAGAAGCATATTAAATTCATCTATTGCTTTAAGAGTATTACCTGTTTGACGGTAAAGATTTGCGAGCGTCATTCTCGTCATAGCTGCCTGAACAGGCTCTTTGGATGCCGCAATAGCCTTTTTAAAGTCATTAATTGCAAATTCAAGCTTACCCTCCAAAGAATTTTTATTCCCGCGATAAATATAATATTTATATTTGTCTGTATCTGCATAAATAGAGATTAACTGATCATAGGCAAGAGCATTCATCAAATCACGTTTTAAAATTTCATTATAATAATGCGCAGCCTCATCTTTTTTCTCCAAAATCATAGCAAGATGCCCTAATCTCTCAAGCACCCCCAAATCATCAGGTGTTTGCGCTAAAACTTCTTGATATGCAGCATAAGCCTTATCGTATTCTTCACTTGCTTCAAATTGTTCGGCTAATTGTAAGCTCATTATATTCACTCCTTATAAATACATTTCCCTGTGCAAATTATAACATTAATACTGATTTTTTCAAAGACTAATTAAAAGTATTTTGAGCTTTTTCCATCCCGCTTTCAAAATAAAATTCAACTCCTTCAACACATTTTGTTAAAACCGACTTCAATTCCTCAAGCTGAGCTTTATCAAAATTTTGCAAGACAAAAGCTTCAGATGGAATAGGAGGCTGCGGACCGATACCTACTTTCAACCGCGCGAAATTATTCGTTCCAAGATGTTTTATAACGGATTTTATCCCGTTATGCCCCCCATCTGAACCGTTCGGACGAAAACGAATTTTACCTAACGGCAAAGATAAATCATCATATACAATCAATACATCTTTCACATCAATTTTATAATAATTAATAACCGCACTAAGCGCTTCACCTGACAAATTCATAAACGTAGTCGGCTTAATTAAAATAACATCCTCATTATCAAGCCGTATTTTCGTCATAAAACATTTTAGTTTTTTTTCTTCTTTAAATGAGACATTATTATTTAAAGCCAATTTATCAACAACCATAAATCCGGCATTATGACGTGTAAAGCAATATTTATCACCAATGTTTCCCAAACCTGCAACAAGCTTCATATAAAATCCTTTTACTGTTTATATTTAATATTTTAACTCAAATAAATATTACCATGTTGATATAGAAAGATTATGCTTAACAAAAAGATAAAAAATACATAAATTTAGAATGCAAAAGAGGAAAATAAAATGAAAAATCAAACTAAAACAAAAACCAGTTCACAAAAAGTTGCAGATTTTTTGGAAAACAATTCTTTGCACAAAAAAGACTTTGCAGAAATGATAGGAGTAACACTATCATACGTTTACAACCTAACAGATGATGCTATACCATTTTCGACCAGAAGTACAACTCTGGAAAGAATTGCAACCGTAATGGATATAGAACCTGAAGAATTTGAAGAATATAAAATTCCGCAAGAACCCATTCTACAAGACGAAACAATTGATTTAATAAAATCTGTAATGCGTGAAAAAAAAATCAGTGTAGTTAATTTTTTAAAATCATTTCCACGTAAAAAACGTATTGAAATAGTAGATATGTTGCGCGGAACACTTCCGATACCAATTGATTTTAAAGAACTTCAAACTATCGGGCAAGTCCTAAATCTTGATAAAAATGAAATATATAATATCTGGGAAGATAGATTAAAACAGGTTCTTGAGGCTAACGGAATGAACCTCAGCAACAATGCTGCACTTGTAAACTCAATGTTAGAATGCGCACAAAAATTTATAGATGTATAAGCTGATAAAATTATACTATACTTTATTTTTTAATTTATAATATACATCTTTATCTCTATATTTCAATATTTTAGCAGGATTACCACCGACAACGGCACAAGCAGGAACATCTTTAGTTACAACAGAATTCATCGCGATAACAGCGCCTTCTCCAATATTAACACCTGGTATAATACTTACATTTGCTCCAACCCAAACATTATCATTTATTACAACCTTCTTATTAATGGCAATGTCATCATAAGGCAATTTTTCCGGAGCAAAATAATTATGGTTTGTTGTCCATATAAATACCCTCATTCCAAATTTTACATTATTACCGATATAAAGACCGCCTGATGCATTAAAAAAGCAATTTTCACCAATTCTAACATCGTTACCGACTGAAACATTTTTAGATGAACGAATCGATACGCCGGAGCAACATTCAAAATTTTGCCCACAAGATTTCAATTTGCACTTCCAATAACATTTACGTATAAATCTAATAA
>CADBQQ010000128.1 GCA_902796825.1 uncultured bacterium | reverse complement strand
TAATTTCCAAGACACACCGCACGCAAGTTGTTGATGTTGCGGTCGTTGTTGCTCCATTCCGTGTCGTCTTCGCCGAAGGACCTGTAGTCCGCGCGGTCTGAACCGAAAGGCTCCGACGACCACAGGTAGAAGTGGGACGCAGTGGATTCGATGTCGAGGGCAGCATATATGGTGTCCTTATTCTTCATGGTTAAGTCGTAGACGTCATCCTCGCGCCAAATAGTTGCACCTCCGTCACTACTGTCGTAATAATTTATTTAATTTTGAACATCAACAGGATAATGAAGATTTGATTTCCGAAATAATCTCACGCATACAAAATTCCGATCGCGGCCGCATTAGTGATTTTTATAAATTGGTACGTGCTTTAACCGATTAATTACCCCTTGCAATTAAAAAATGTTTGTGTTACATTAAGCTTGTCAGAAGTTTAAACCAAATACGTATTTTTGAAATTGCCTTAACCGGCTTCATTTTTCAGCGTATTTAAAATATAGAAAATGTAATTACTTATCAAGAAAGGTAAAATCAATGGAAAACAATGAAGAATTAAAAGTTGAAGAAGTTCAAGCTGTTGAAACTGAAACAGCAGAAGCTTCCGCAACAGAAGAAACAACAACTGCCCAAGCAGATGAGGCTCCGGCAGAAGAAGCTAAGCCTGCAAGAGGCAGACGCGCTCGCGGAGCAAGAAGACAAAAAATTGGAACAACAGAAGAAAAACCTCAATCAGAATGGACAGAAAATGTTGTTCAAATCAGCCGTGTAACAAAAGTTGTTAAAGGCGGTAAAAAATTAAGCTTCCGTGCAATCGTTATTGTAGGAAACAAAAAAGGTCAAGTAGGTATCGGCTGCGCAAAAGCTTCTGAAGTTATCATTGCTATTCAAAAAGCAATTGCTGACGGAAGAAAAAATGTTATCAACGTACCTATTTTCAAAACAACTATTCCGCACCCTATTACAGGCAAATCAGGCGCGGGAGCTGTTATGTTAAGACCTGCTTCTCAAGGTACAGGTATTATTGCAGGCGGTGCTGTTCGTTCAGTCTTAGAGCTTGCAGGTATCGAAAATATTCTTGCTAAGTCTTTAGGTTCAAAGGCTCCTTTGAATGCTGCTTATGCAACATTAGAAGCTTTGAAATCTTTATCAACATTTAAAGATGTTGCTTCTAAACGCGGTCTGACAATGGCAGAATTTTTGAACTAGTTTTCAAATGACGTTGAGGCGATAAGTTGTTAAGACGTTAAGTTCATTACAGTATAAAATATAAAGGAATAAAAAAATGGCAAATAAAAAATCAGAAGAAAAAATTCAAATTAAACTTGTAAAAAGTTTAATCGGAACAAAGCCTAATCAACGTGCAGTTGCTCGAGCTTTAGGTTTTACAAAAAAAGATCAAGTTGTTGAACACTCAGCAACTCCAACTATATTAGGTATGGTAAACAAAGTTTCTCACCTTGTAGAGATTGTAAAATAGTCACCATTAATTTAAGTAGTAATTATAATTTATAAAGAAAGAGGAAATTAAATGGCAAATATAACATTAGAAGATTTGAGACCTGCGCAAGGTGCAACATCTAAAACAAAAAGAGTTGGCAGAGGCCGTTCTTCAGGACGCGGCAAAACTTCTTGTCGCGGTCACAACGGTGAAGGTCAAAGATCAGGAAACTCAAGTAAAAGAGGTTTCGAAGGCGGACAAATGCCTGCTTACAGAAGACTTCCTAAATTGAAAGGCTTTCAGGTATATTCTAAAGCTAATTATGCTGAAATTAACGTAGGCAGAATTGATGCTTTAGGACTTAAAGAAGTTTCATTTGAAACATTGAAAGAAAAAATGACAATTAATTCAACTTGTGTTGGATTGAGAGTTTTAGGAAACGGTGAAATCAAATCTGCAGTTACTGTTAAAGCTGCATATTTTACACCATCAGCAAAAGAAAAAATTGAAGCCGCAGGCGGAAAGGTTGAGTTAGTATAATGGCACAAGCTATTAAAGGACCATCAACTGAAGATTTGATGTCTATGTGGAATGCATCAGGTTTGAAACAGAAAATTCTGTTTACGTTCTTGATGATTGCCGTATGGAGATTTGGTGTTCAATTACCTTTGTACGGTATTAACAATGCTGTTTTTGCTAATATTGCAAGCGGAAATAATATAATCGGATTTTTAGATTTGTTTGCAGGCGGAGCTTTGTCAAAAGTTTCTGTTTTAGCTCTCGGCATTGGACCGTTTATCACATCATCAATTATTGTTCAGTTGGTTTCTGTAGTAATTCCGGCATTGGAGAGATTGCAGAAAGAAGAAGGAGAAGACGGAAGAAGAAAATTGTCTCAGTACACCCGTTTGTTTACGGTTGTATTAGCGGTATTTCAGGCATTTGTATTTATGTTGTATTTACATCATTTGCCCGGCTCAATCATTTCAACCGTTAATCCTGTATTATTTTACATAAATTCGATATGTGTATTAACAGCAGGCGCAGTGCTTGTAATGTGGATTTCCGAATTAATTACCGAAAACGGAATTGGTAACGGTGGTTCGTTGGTAATCTTTTGCGGTATTCTTTGCGGAATTCCGCTGTATGCCAAAAATACATGGCAGCTTGTTAAGTCAAGTCCGCAAATGCAATTAGGTTTAATTGTATTGCTTGCGATATTTCTTGCGGCTACTGTTTTGGTTGTAATTATGCAGGAAGCTGTACGCAAAGTTATTATCGTAAACCCTAAACGTCAGATTGGTAATAAAGTTTACGGCGGTATGAATTCGTTTATACCGTTCAAACTCAATCCGGGCGGGGTTATGCCGATTATCTTTGCGATTGCGATATTATTATTCCCGTCTACGGTTCTTGCGATTGCAGGACAGGCGAATTTACCGACTCAGGTTAAAACGATTGTTATGTCGTTAAACCAATTTTTCAGTCCTGACGGGTGGTTGTATTACATAATTTATGTATCGTTGATTATAGCATTGACTTTCTTCTATGCATCAATTATGCCAAATATGCAGCCAAAAGATATTGCTGATAATCTTAAAAAGTACGGTTCTTCAATACCTGGTGTTAAACCGGGGAAACCTACAGCTGATGCTATTGATAAAATTTTGTCAAAGACAACATTTATCGGCGCGGTAGCTTTAGGTATAATTGCTCTTGTTCCTTCATTTGCAAGCCACATCACGCATATTCAGACGCTTCAAGGTATCGGCGCAACATCTATTATCATCATGGTAGGTGTTGCTCTTGATTTGATTAACCAAGTCAGATCACACCTTTTGGCAAGGAATTACGAGTCGTTCTTGAAAGAGTAAATTTCTTAAAATAAGAATATATAAAAAACGCGCACAAATTTTTAATTTGTGCGCGTTTTTAGTTTTTTTGCGTCACAAGATGATTAAATTAATTCTCCATAAATAATTTTGTTTTTACATTGGGTTATTTTTACTTGCTGTAATGTATTGTACAAATCTTCCCTTGATGACGGGATTTGTACGGTGAGATAGTTGCGCGTTACCCCTTTAAGGTTTCCGGAGTGTTTGTCGCGGTGTTTTTCGATTAGAACCTCCGCTGTTGTGCCGAGATTTTTTTGTATAAATTCATTGTATTTTCGGCGTGAAATCTCTTTGATTATTGACGCGCGGCGCTCTTTTTCTGTGTCCATAACCTGCTCAGGCATTGACTCTCCCAATGTTCCTTTGCGTATAGAGTATGGAAAAGTATGGATTTGAGTCAAACCGGAATGCTCAAGATTTTTGCGAGTTGTTTCAAAATCCTCGTCGCTTTCTCCCGCAAAACCGGCAATAATGTCGCTTCCTAAAAACGGTAAGTTGAATATTTCATTTATTTGTTCAATTTGGGCTAAATAGTCCTCTGTTTTATAAAATCTGTTCATTGAACGCAGAGTTTTATCACAGGCGGATTGTAATGAAAGATGAAAATGCGGGCAGAATTTCTTGGATTTGCTCAAATATTCCAACAATTCATTGTTAATTTCGGTCGGATTTAGAGAGCCAAGCCTGTAACGCTCAATGGTTGTACTTTCCTCAATAGCTTTGCATAAATCGATTAAGTTTAAACCGATATCTTTTCCCCATTGACCAATATGAATGCCCGTCAAAACAACTTCTTTAAAGCCTTCTTGAGAAAAATGATTTATTTGGTTAATTATAAAATCAAGCTTTGCACTTCTGCTTTTTCCTCGCGCTTTCCAAATTATGCAGTATAAACACCTGCTGTCACAACCGTCTTGAATTTTTAAACTTGCGCGGGTTTTTGAGGTGTCCGCTAATTCTACGTGAGTGAATTCTGTTTGAGTCATTACGTCTTTTGCATGAAATTTTTCGTGTTCTTTCAAGTATTCGAACAGATGAAGTTTCTCATCATTACCTATGACGTAGTCTATAAAATCGTTTTCCAAAAGTTTTTCTTTTTCAATTTGTGCGATACATCCTGTCAAAACGGTTACTATTTGGGGATTTTTGTGCTTTGCTGAGCGCAAGAGGTAGAATGCTTCACTGTCACTTTTGTGTGTAACAGAGCATGAATTTAGTATATATAAATCGGCATTCTCAATCTTTGTTGTTTTTTCAAACCCGTTTTTTTGAAGATTTTCTTCTATAATCGCACCCTCAAATTGGTTTGATTTACAGCCCATTGTGTGAATGTTATATTTCCTCATTGTTATATAATATAAAAAACAATTATTATTGTAAATAATTATGAATTTGGAAATCAAATGTAGCAAAAATTTTTACTTTTTGCTTTTAAAATAGTATAATTAAAGTGCGAAAGGTGGTGTGTGAATATGCAAGTAGGTGCAGTTTCTTTATCAAATCAGGCTTTTAAAGCTAATCCATATCAGGAAGAAATTCTTCAAGGTATTGCAAACTTAAATGATAATGAGATACATCAATTGGCGAAGGCTAAAACTTTATCGGATGTAAAAGAGAAAAAACACAGACGCATTAATAATGCGTTGTTCTGTTCAATTCCTGTTGCTGCAGGATTAGCAGCAGCGGCAGTTCCTACAATTGTAAAGCCTTCAAGAATTGGTCGTTTGATAGAATTTGCAAAAGGTTTTGGTTCTTGGACGGTACCGCTTGTTGTTGGTGCGGGTATTGCAAAGGGTGCAAGTGCATTAAATAAATCAAGCGATACTTATAACAATTTTAATGAAAAACATCCTATTTTGTCTAATATTACATTGATTTTGGCTGGACTTGCCGGAATTCGCGGAGTCGAAAAACTTGGTAGTAAATTGTGGGCGAATTATGGATTGAAATTTGCTGATAAATATGCTGACAAAGTTGTTAAATTCTCTGAAAAATTAGAAAATAGCAAGATTTTGAACGCTGTATCCAAAAAAGTTAAATCTATGCCGAAACTGGCTAAAGGTGCTATAAAATCAGG
>CADBQQ010000127.1 GCA_902796825.1 uncultured bacterium | reverse complement strand
AGGTCCCCAGAAGTTATCTTTTTTGCCTTTGCGCAAAATTCGTTCCGCAGGAACACCAGCCTGTTTCCATATTTCAAAAGCTTCGTCATCTGTTTCAAAAATTGTTATCCACAAACGAGATTTGTCAAGCTTTAAAACCTCTGTTACAAAATACCATGCCCACGGGATGATTTCTTTTTTGTAATAATCGCCGAAAGAAAAGTTTCCGAGCATTTCAAAGAAAGTATGATGGCGAGGAGTACGTCCTACATTTTCGATATCAGAATCTTTTCCGCCTGCGCGAGCGCATTTTTGACAGGAAGCCGCACGTGCCGGTTCATACGGACAATTTTGAATACCTAAAAATATCGGTAAAAATTGAAGCATTCCGGCTGTTGTTAATAATACCGTCGGATTGTCCGGTACAAGGCTTGAACTCTCTACGATTGTGTGCTGATGTTTATCTTTAAAAAAGTCTAAATATAATTTTCTTATTTCATTTCCGCTTAGCATAATATTTTCCTTTATTTGTTGTATGTAAGAAAATTATACAACAAAAACAGGAACAATAATTATTATTCACAACTTCATTAATACAGTATCGTGAATACGCAGCTTATTAATCTAACTGTTAACGGAGCCTCCGCGTGCTGAAGAAACCTCCATAACACGTTTTTTCTTCTTTTTAGACTCTATTATACTGTCGTTGTTAAATCTTGTGAGTCTTTTTTCTTCTTTATCTGTAGTAGAAGTTGCCTTTGTAATATTTGCATTTGCGGAAGCCGAAGCTGCATGGGCTATATTGTCTGTTGTAATTGTTTGCGGTAATTCTTGTTTTAATTCTTCGTATTCTTTTGCCTGCGGAGTTTGTTCGGAATTTTCCTGTTCTTCAACCTCATCCGATTTTTTATCTGTATCAATTTCAGGTTCAGACAAGATATTTTGCTCCGTTTCAAATTCTTCTGTTTCAGGCGGAGTTGTTAATTCTCTTTGTTCAGGTTGTTCTTTATTTTCAGCTTTAACATCCGGAATATTTATAACTTCAAGCTTATCAAGCTTTTTACTGCCCGCAATTTTAATATCTCTTGCGCTATCTTCAACTTGTGAAGATAATTGTTCTTGGGCAGTTAAATCTGTTTTTTTATCAACCTTGATTGTTTTTTCATTTGCAATTTCTTGTTCGGTATTGTTTTCTGTTGTATTATCTTCTGTTTCATTAAAGGAGGTTGGAGCAACAGTATTTTCTACTGAATTTACTGTATTTTTAATTTCTGTTTTCAGATTTTGAACATTATTTGTCAAATCTTTTTCAGGATTTTTATCCTGAGCTAATTTAATTTCTTGTTGCAAGGAGGTCTCTTGGGATTTTTGTTCTGTTTGAAGTGAATCAAGAATATTTAATAAAGCACTTTGCTCAATTCTTGGCTGTATTTTTCTCTGATTTTGCGAGGTTTGTTTTTTAGGATTTAATATATTTTCTATATAATCTTTTTCATCTTGTTTGTTTGAATTTACAGGTTCTTTTTCTTTCGGAGTTTCTTTATCATCTGGTGTTGTTATTTCATCCTCAAGTTTTTCTGTTTCTTGGACTTCTTCATTTACAGAATTTTCTTCCAAGTCTGCCTCATTATTCAAGTCGCTAATTTCAAAATCTTCAATATTTTCATTTACTGCTGTTGTATAACCGTTTGCAAAAGCAGTTGTTGACGTTATATTACTGTCACTAAGAGATGCTGTTATTTTTGCAGTTGTATTTTGTAAATTGTTTACTGCTTGATAACCTAAATCCGGTATAGATGCCGCAGACATTTTATTAGATGTAATATTATTTTTATCATAAATTTTGCGAGAACTAATACCTTTATCCAATCTCGTCATATTCTCAATAGTATCTATTGTTCCTTGCGCAATATCTGTTCCTGTTTGAAGATTTTTTGTAAGTTTATTTAGCGATGATAAAAATTCTATAAGATCTTTATTATCATTTTTAATTTCGATAATTTCAGATGAACGGTCTTTTAAAATTCCGCTCAATTCTTCAAATCTTATTTTTTCATTTTCATCAAGGTTATCTTGTTTACTTTTATTATTAAGATTTTTCCATTCTTTTATATTATTATTTAAATCTTCAACCTGTTTTTTATAAGAGTTTTCTTTTTCTGTTTTTATATCGAATGCTCTGTTTGATATAACTTTAAATTCTTCAAATTCTTCTTCAAGTGCAGTTGTTGTTTTTTGAACCTGAGTAATAGATTTAGCAGTGTTTTTTTGAATGTTATTAATATCTTTATCTGATTTTAAATCATTTATTGATTCTACATCAAAAGCCGAAACATCTTCCGGATCAAGAATATAATTCACAATATCTTTTTCCTGCATAGCATAAGCCCAAGCAAGAACTTCTTCCGGTACATTGTATCCGCCGTTACTCATTGCAATAATTTCATCATAAGTGTAGGCAGACCATTTGGAATCTTGTATTGCAAAACCGCTTAGTTTACCTGCACTTCGTCTAATATCATCTCTTGCAGACATTGTTTTAAAGTGAGATTGCGCGTACTCAAGATAAAAAGAGTCCGGATGACCCGGTTGTGTAGCCTTTAGTTGCCGTGCATAATTTATAACTTTCTCACTGTAGCCGCTTGTTCCTCCAAGTTCGACACTTGAGGAATCTATGCTGTAATCCGGTTTAATCTCACTTTTTCTAACTTTCACTTAAATATCCTTTTTGCATACGTATACATAAATTTGTATCGGCAAAAAAGATAATAAACTTTAATTTATTTTTTAATAAGCAAAGACTGTTTTACAAAAAGTTACACATGTTTTTCAATGTTAGAAACAATTGTAGATTTTGGCATTAAACCGGTCATTCTTTCAACAGCTTCGCCATCTTTAAACACTAAAAGGCATGGAATTCCGCTGATTGAATAATTTTGTGCAATTTCTTGACTTTCTTCAACATTAACCTTACAGAATTTTACGTTTTCATACCCTTGAGCAATTTCATCTAAAACAGGAGACAATTTTCTGCAAGGACCACACCATGTTGCCCAAAAATCTACTACAACAGGAGTGGAAGATTTCAATACTTCTTGTTCAAAGTTTGATTGATTTAATTCGATAACATTACCCATAATTTTACCTCTTTTTATTAAATAATTTTCTTTACTCTATCATAGAAAATTTTTTTGTGCTATTATCTGATTAACACTGATTAGGATATAAGAAATGGCAAGAAAAAAAGTAATAGAAATAGTTTTAGATACGGAGACGACAGGATTAGATTATACAAGAGAGAAAATGGTAGAGTTTGCGGCAGTCAGACTTGAAAACGGTAAAATAAAAGATAAATTCCAAACCCTTATTAATCCCCAACAGCATATTAGAAAATCAAGTATAGCTATTCATGGAATTACTCCTGAAATGGTTGAAGATGCCCCTACAGAAGAAGAAGCTATGCCTATGATTATGGAATTTATGGGTGATTATCCTATGGTTGCCCATAATGCAATTTTTGACTATTCATTTATAAATGAAGCTTCAAAAAGAGTTTTCGGCGAAGAAATTTCTAATGAAAGAATAGATACCCAGCAGATGTTTAAAGAGGTCTATCCGGAGCTTGAAGCACATGGATTAAACGCATTAACAGAAAAATTCCACGTAGAATTGAAAGACCATCACCGCGCAATGGGTGATACAATGGGACTTGCACTTGCTTATCCTGCGTTGAAAAAGCTTTATATGCAGCGTTTTGACTGGGAAAATAAACAACTTGAAAATGTGGAATATCTTTTTGAAAGGTATTTAAGAATTCAACAAACAGTAAATACATTGCAATCAGAAATGCAAGATTTGAAATCTGTTTTCAAATTGTATTTCGAACTCGGAGGAAGTCCGTTGACATCTCAAGAAGGTGATTTGCTTGTTTACAATTCAAAACAAGCTTTCGGTTATGATTTTCGTGAGATAGAACCAGTTCTGACAGAATTGGGGCTTATGGAAAAAGCTGCAAAATTGAATACAGGCTTTATTGACAGACTCGTAAACGGGCGCAGTCTGGACGAAGATAAAAGAGAAATCATTAAAAATGCCCGTCAAGAATTGACAGAAACCAGAAATATACAAGTAATAAGGAATAAATAGGGAGAAAATTATGCTAGAAAAATTAGGAGCATTCTATAAAGAGCCTCCGGTTAAAGAAACTATTCAAGATAGTGAAAAAGTGGATTCGATGTATAAACATTGGCGTTTAAGAATTTTTTACGCATGTTTTATCGGATATACAATATTTTATTTGTGTAAGAAAAATATCGCGGTTGCGCTTCCGGGAATTATGCAGGAATTCGGTTATTCTGCAACAGAACTAGGTTTGTTGGGCAGTTCGCTTTATTTAACTTACGGTATCGGTAAGTTTGTAAACGGTGTTTTGGCTGACGGATCTGACGTTAGAAAATTCTTGCCGACTGCATTATTTATGACAGCTTTCGCAAATATATTGTTTGCTCTGGCTCCAAGTGTAATAGGAATGCTAGGGTTTGATACGAAAATTTTTGCAATGGTTCTATTGTGGACACTTGCATTTTTATGGGGTGTTAGCGGATGGTTCCAATCTGCGGGATTTCCTGCTGTTGCAAAAAGTTTAACATACTGGTATTCAAATTCCGAACGCGGTACAAAATGGTCATTGTGGTCTTGTTCTCACCAAACAGGAACATTTTTAAGCTTTATTCTTGCAGGTCATATTGCAGCACATTTCGGTTGGAGAGCAGCGTTCTTAGTTCCGGGTACTTTAGCTTTGATTACAGCTTGCTGGCTATATGACAGATTAAGAGACAGACCTCAATCTTTGGGTTTGCCGGATGTTGAAGTTTATCGCAATGAACCGGTTAAAGTTAAATCAGAAGCCGAGAAAAAAGCCGAAGATGATATGACTTATGTTGATATTTTCAAAAAATACATTCTTTGTAATAAAACAATTTGGCTTCTTGCAATAGCTTATATCTTTGTTTATATAATAAGATTTGGCGCAGAAGACTGGATGATAATGTATTTAAGCAAAGCCAAAGGCGATACTCTGGCATCAGCTACAAATAAAATTGCATCATTACCATTGGTAGGTATTTGCGGTACGGTTTGCGCAGGTGTTATTTCCGATAAATTGTTTAAAGGCAAACGCGCTCCTGTAAATTTACTTTATCTTGTAGGTGTAATCTTGTCTATCATCGCATTGAAATTTAATACAATAAGCTCATTAGATTATGTAATTATCGGCTTGTTAGGGGCATTTACTTACGGACCTCAAATGATGATTGGCGGACTTTGCGCTGTTGAATCAAGCTCAAAGAAAGTTGCATCAGCTGCGACAGGTTTTACAGGAACTTTTGGTTATGTCGGCGCGTTTTTATCCGCAACAGGAACAGGTTTCCTTGTTGACAAACTGGGAAAAAACGGAGTAGAAAACTGGAATGGGGCAATTTATTTCTGGTTGGCTTCCGGCATAATTTGTTTAATTATTTGTACAATTCTTGCAATTGAAGAATACAAAAAGGATAAAGCAAAAGCATAAAAAAAAGCGGGTTTTAAAAACCCGCTTTTTTTATAACATATCAGAAGCAACTCTGTATAGCGTATATTGCTTTTCTTTACTCAGTTTATCGTATATTTTCAAAATTTCTTCTCTAAAATCGATATCTTTTGTCGGAGTAAATTGAAATAATAAAGCAAGCTCAACATCCAGAGCTTTTGCAATTTTTTCAAGAGTTCCTATTTTTGGGAAATTTCGCCCGACTTCAAGTTTGCTAATATACCCGATATCAAGTTCAACCATTTCGGCAAGTTGCTCTTGCGTTAAATGTTTTTGTTTCCTCAGTTCTTTAATTTTTAATCCAAGTAATTCTCTGGTCTGCATACTAAATCCTCTTAAATAAATTTTATTTTTTGCCGCATTTATTTAAAAGTCATATAAAGTGATAATTTATTTGTAAATAGCACATGTATTGACATTAATATGAAAATAAGTGATAATATTAATAAAATTATCAATTGAATTACGGAGGATGATTTTAATGAAAAAAGAATTAATACGAGAAACAGTTCCGGCATTTACATTAGCCGAAGTCTTAATTACATTGGCTATCATCGGCGTAGTTGCGGCAATGACAATTCCTACACTGATTGCTAAAATCAATGATACTGTTAACACAAATACTGTTAAAGTGTTCAATTCAAAAGTCTTGAAAGGCTTAAATCTTACTAAAACAGCAGGTGACCTCAATGACACCTACACTTCTACTTATGACTTCTTAGTTAATGGTTTATCGAAAAACTTAAAGATGGCTAAAATTTGTGATAGCGAACATATAAGAGATTGTATTCCCTATGACAAGATTAAGTATGAACTAAACGATAAGACGGAAGATTATGTTTTAATACAGAATTTAAAAACAGCAAGTAATTTAAGATTATATGGTGGTTTCAAGGATATAGCTGCGTTTATTTTAGCAGATGGCACTCCTGTTATCGCTTCTTATAATTTAAATTGCATTGTTGACGATGGGCAGGCTGATACAGAAATTAACAGTTGCCTTGCGGGAATATATGATATTAACGGAAACAGAAAGCCTAATAAATTTGGTTCAAAAATAGAAAATAATAAGACCGTATATGTAGGAGATATAAGAAGTTTTAACGGTGCAAATATTACTTCTTGCATCGCAAAAATAAATGATGTTTGTATATATAGTACAGCTGTTGGTTATAATGATATATTTTTAAAAATAAAGAATATTGATCCAAACTATGAAGAACCGAAATTTAGTGCATGGGGCTCAACTTACATATACCGTTGGAAAATGGCACAAGATTATTGTGAAAAAATAGGTGCAAAGACTCCAACCAAAGCAGATTTAATTAGTATTGCCAACGCTCTTTATGGAGAAAATACTAACATTTCTGAAGAAGAAACAAACGCATATTCTGAAAAAACAGACTTTGCAATGGATACAGAAGCTCAGGAATCATGGACAAATAATAAAGAAAAAATCTTGTTATCTTTAGGTATCAATACAAAAACTTCTTCTTTTCAAATTTGGTCTGATTCTAAAAAGAATAATGCTTTTTCATGGGCTAGAGTATACGAACCAAAATCGACCAATTGGTATGCTTATGACAGTTATTGGGCTACTCCATTAACTGTATGTATCGGGAAATAAAGCTCTTTATTATATTTTTTTAATAAATTCAACGCTCTTTCGGACATTAATTGTCCTTTTAACTTTTTGTTTTTACGCTCTTTTTTAGGCAGTTCGACAGACGGCATTATTCCCCAATTTGAATTTATCGGCTGAAAATTATCGTTCTCAGGGTTTGTAATATAGTGAGTCAATGCGCCGAGCATAGTTTCTTCCGGAAGATCTAATAATATCTCTCCATTCAAATATTTTGCCATATTTATTCCCGCAAGCAGGCCTGATGCTATAGACTCTGTATAACCCTCTGTTCCGGTAATTTGGCCTGCAAAAAATAAATCCGCACGTGAACGAGTTTGTAAAGTTGGATTTAACAATTTTGGGGAATTTATAAAAGTATTACGGTGCATAACTCCATAACGAACTATATTACAATCTTCCAAGCCCGGAATTGATTGAAGAAGTTCTTTTTGGCTTCCCCATTTTAAATTTGTTTGAAATCCGACAAGATTAAAAAGTGTTTTAGCGCAATTATCTTGCCTTAATTGCACGACTGCATAGTTTTTTTCTTGAGTGCGTTTATCAACAAGTCCGACAGGCTTCATAGGACCAAAACGCAAAGTGTCCTCTCCGCGCGAAGCAAGCACTTCTATAGGCAGACAACTTTCAAAGAATTTTGCACCTTTTTCAAAGTCATGGCGCTCAATACGCGGAGCATTAATTAAAATATTATAAAACTTTTCATACTGCTCTTTATTCATAGGACAATTAATATAAGAAGCTTCGCCTTTATCATAACGACTTGCCCAAAAAGCTATATCAAAATTTATACTGTCTTTTTCCACAATAGGCGCTATTGCATCAAAAAAATGCAAATATTCACAACCTGTAAAATCTTTTATTTCTTGAGCGAAATTATCACTGGTTAAAGGTCCTGAAGCAATAATTGTTGGTGTTTTAGGAAGTTCAACAATTTCTTTACGGATTAAATTTATATTAGGATTTTGTTCAATTTTTTCAGTCACTGTTTTAGAGAACTTATGACGATCGATTGCAAGTGCGTTCCCTGCGGGAACAGCGCAAGCTTTGGCGGTTTCTATAAGCTCACCGCCCAAAAGTTCCATTTCATGCTTTAATAAACCGCTTCCGTTTGTTAAATCATAAGACCCTAAACTATTTGAGCATACAAATTCTGCGCAATCTTCAGTTGTATGAGCGCCGGTTTTAACCTCCGGACGCATTTCGTATAAATTTACTTGAAATCCTCTTTTTGCAAGCTGCAACGCAGCTTCTGAACCTGCAAGACCTGCGCCGATAACATTCACTTCCATAATTTTAGTTTATTAAAGACAAATCACATTGTCAAAAACCTTATTTTAGTTATCATTTAACATGAAAATTTAACAAAATGTTATAATTGTAGTAAAAAACTTGAATTCTTTATTCGGATTAAGTATAATATGTACACTTGTTCTCAAAATTTTGTAAAAGTTTTGAAACATTAACAAAAAAAATGACAATTTAGTAGTGTACATTGTTTTTTATACTTTGTAGTAGATTTCAAATATTGTAGGGATTATGCCGGTAGAATCAGTTAAAACTAGAATAAATCCGAAATATAATGCTAGCAGCAAGATAAAAATTAAGAGCCCCGAAACCTCAGCTCAACGTGCCAATCAGGTTTCATTTAAAGGTGGCAGTATCAGCAAAGCACCGAATGTAATTGTGGGTTTAATGGATTTTATTGCAGCAGGTGGCTATGCAGCAGCATTCATTATTCAAGATGGTTTAGGCTTTATCGCTCCGCGTGTTGGTAAAGGTTTGTTGCGCGGCGGTAAAAAGAAAAAAGACGAAAACGGAAATGACATTCTGGATAAGAACGGTGAACCAAAACGTCATCTTAACTGGGCTTATGCAAGAAAAGAAGGCATACGCGAAGTCATCACAGGACCTAGCGCGTTCATTATTCCTTATTTCGCTTTAAAATATATCGACAAAAAATTCGGCTCCGGTAACAACGTAAAATTAAATTATATTAACGGTTTTTCTGATAAATTTAAATCTCAGGTTGTTGCAAATATCGACTCCTTAAAAGAGGGACATCTTGATAAAACAGGCTTCTATGAAGAAGTATTTAAAGATGTAATTGAAAAGAGCGTAAATTCTGAACTCGCTGATAGTGAAAAAATGAGCGCAGAAGAAATTGAAAAATACGCTAAAGAATTTACGTCTAAACAAATTGCCACAGAAAAAATTTACGCGGATAAATCATTAAATAAAGCTCAACGCAATGCAAAACTCGGAGAAATCGGTTCTGTAGTAGACGATTTTATGGCATTGAAAAAAGCAAAAATCGGCGGTGCCGTTAATGAAATGGAAATTTCAATATCTTCTGCTAACGGAGCAGTTAAAGGCGGAAATATTGAAGAATTGCTCGGAGCTTTGCGCAACTATTTTGATGATGCTGTAAAAAATACTCACGAAGCATTGAAAAAAGACGCAAATGCTAATCTTGATGAAGTAATTAAAAAATTCACAAACCGTAGAATGGGTTCAAGAATTTTAACTAATTTAGGCCTATTCTTAACAGTTGCAGCGTTCTATACACAAATCCCTAAATTGTATAATTTGGGTACAAATGGTAAAAACCCTGCGTTAATGAATGATGAAGAAGATTCTCAACCGGCATTACAAACCGCAAACAAAACAAATAATAAACAAGCGGAGAAAAATAAAGATGTTTCTTTTGGCGGGAAATTTAATACAGCGTTAGAAAAAGGCGGAAATATTGTTTTCAATACACCAAAATTGAAATCTGTTTCAGATATATTTGAATTAAGCGGTCCTGTAATTCAAGGAAATGCAATGGCTGTGTTGTTGTACGCATTCTGTATTCCTCCAAGACTAAAACATGCGCAGGACAAATATGATTATGGCGAAATTATTCTTCGTGATATGACCGCATTTACAGCGTTGTTGTTTGGTGCAAAAGCACTCGCACGCTTGTTCTCTGATGGATTTACAAAATTAACCGGTCTTGCATTAAACAAAAGAAATTTAGAAGGCCGTTCACTATTCCAAAAAGTTATAGATTACCTTAACCCGTCAGACACAAGGCATTCCGTTCTTTCAAGTAAACAACTTGAATCAAAATACATATATCTTGACAAGTATAAAAACGGCGTAATTGGATTTATGGATTTTATCAAACAAAGCGGCGGTGATATCAAAAAAGCACTCTCCAAAGATAAAAATGTTAAATCTATAGTCGATAAAATTCTTCAAGATTTCAATGGAAAAACCTTTGCTCAAGCAACTTCAGGCGAAATTGAACAAGCTTTGAGTGCTGCTCATGCAAAAGATACTAAACTTATAAAAGAATTCTACGAACTATTCAAAAAACAAAACGGTTTGCTAAATTGGGCAAAAACCTGCAATAGCGCATTTGGCTTCTTATCAACGCTTGTCTTAGTTCCTGGTTTGATTATCAGCCTGACAGATATCTGCAAAAAAATGACAGAAAAAAGGCAGGCAAAAGAAAAAGCGCTAACAGATACATTAACAATTCAACAAGCACAACAAGCACCGTTAGTTCCATCAAGTCAACCGACAATGGCAGGGTTCTTAGGAGAAAAATAACAATATAAAAAAAGAGGCGCGCCGCGTATAACGCGGCGCGCCTCTTTTTTTATTCCTTTTACGCTTCAGTTTCTTGAATAACTTTATTTATATCTGCAACCATAGCATCAGGGTCATAACCGTGAACCTTAGCACCTGCTTCAAGGTTTTCAAACCTTGCTGCTGCGCAGCCTAAACATCCAAGACCGTATTTGTGGAAAATTTCAACACTTTCAGGATGTTTTTGTACAATTTCAATAATATTCATGTCTTTTGTAACTAATTCTGCCATAATATTTCTCCTTTTATTGACTTTTTAACTTACATTATTAAAAACATTATACACAAAAAAGAAGGAAGTGTAATTATGAATTTGTTTAAGATTTTTGTAAAAGATGATTTACCGGCAGTAGGTTTGACAGGGTTTAGAGAAAAAAAACAAGACTATACTCAAACCCCGCCTGCGAATTATAACTTTAACAGACAGATTTTTACGGCAAATTATACTAAAAACTTCTTTTTAATGTAATATTTCTTAATAATGAAGCAATTTTACAGCAATAAAAGACTTTAATATAATATAGGGAAATTAATAGGGAAAACTATGCCATTTAAATTAGGAAAAGTTAATTTAGCGCAGGTTAAAGCCACCGGCTTTGAGAATGTCGGACATCATTATCCGCCAAAAACCGAAACACCATTGAAAACAGAGGGTTTGCAGGCTCGATTGGACAAAATGGGTACAGGTGAATTATACCCTGTTGTACCAAATAGAACTATTTGTGTCGCCTAGCCTTAGCCAAGCAAATCCAGTTGTTTAGCAGTTTTATCAGTCGTCACGTTTGGATGAAACGGGTTAAATTTTGTTTCTTTGTTCATCCTGCTGATAAATTCAAAATTTCCGGCTTGTGTTTTTGGTTTTTCATCTTCAAAAAGCCGAACCGGTTGAACAGTGTAGATATACTGTCGTTTAATTTCGTCAATAGCATTCATCATAATAGACTCTTTCTCTAATTTATTAAAAACTTTCGTTATATAGAAATTCAAAAAACCGAGTAATTGTTACATTTTTAACAATTACTCGGTTTTTATATATTTTTTAGGTTTATTGATCGCTTTCGTACTGGTCGCGTTCTTTCATGAGTTTTTCAAAATCTGATGGTTTTATGCTTTGAATAAAGTTTTTAAATTCTTGGGCTTCTTGTTCATCTTTAGCACTATCAGTTGATACTGAACCGGAAGCAAGTACGTTAGAAGTCACATAAATCGGGGCATCTACTCTAATGGCAAGAGCAATCGCATCTGACGGTCTTGAATCTATTTCAATGACTTTATTTTCAGAATCCTCAAGAAAAATTGTTGCGTAGTAAGTTTCTTTTTCGACATCATTAATTTCAATTTTATTTAATTTATATCCGGTTTTTTCAATAATACTTATTAAAAGGTCATGAGTCATAGGCCGTGCTACTCCCAGATTTTCTATTTTTCGGATAATAGAACTGGCTTCGGCTGATCCAATCCAGATTGGCAGCGCGCGCCTATTTTCAATATCGTGTAACACCACAATAGGTGAACCTGTTCTTGTATCAAGGGCAATACCCATAACTTTCATTTCAATCATAATTAAATCTCCGTATACATTAATTATACTTGATAAAAACTTTTTTTAAATACTTTTCAAAAAAAAATATTTATGTTAGACTATTTTTGTTGACAAATTTATTCAAATGGAAACGTGGCCGAGTTGGCTTAAGGCGGCACCCTGCTAAGGTGTTGTGTGGGGTTACCTGCACCGAGAGTTCGAATCTCTCCGTTTCCGCCATAAATGGCACTATCAATAATAGTGTCATTTATTTTGCAGTGTATTTGTATTATTTCTGGTGTATTATTATGGTTTAACAGGATGTAGTTAGACGAGTAGTTTGGTTTTGTCAGTTTGACTATTTTATTTCTTGAAACTCGCTCGTTGTAGGGGTTTTACTGGTCGGAAGTGCAACTTTACCCCAAAAACCGATTTACTCATATTTACTCATTATTT
>CADBQQ010000126.1 GCA_902796825.1 uncultured bacterium | reverse complement strand
GTAGCTGCGCCTGAAGAAATTGCTCCTGCAACTGCGGCTCCTGCCCCTATTATTCCTGCAGCTGCAGCGGTTTCAGTGAGGTTAGAAGCAACTTCAGAAGTATCAACAATCGGATTTTCCAAAGTTTCATTTTCAAAGTTTTCAAAATCATCAAGTGTTGTTTCGATATCGTCTAACACAAGGGTTTCTTCTTCCTGAGTTTGAGTGATTGAGCCTTCTGTTTCTTCCGGTTTTAGGGATTCTTCTGTCGCTTCGGTATCTTCGGCAGCCTCTGTGTCGTCAATTTCTTCTTCTTCTTCTGCTGCTGCTGCTGCAGTTTCATCTTCTGTTTCAGTGTTTTGTTCTTCTTGTGCGTTTATAATTAAAGGAACAACATCGTAAGAAAGTGTTTCGAAATTGTCATATTCGGATACGGAATCTCTTAATAAAGTACTGGTCAATAACAAACCCATGAATTCTTTGAATTCGACATCAGAGATATCGTGGTCTGCTGTCAGAATGGATAATTCTCTGCCGCGCAATAATTGAGAATCACTTAATTGTTTCTCGTGAGAATATTTTGCGGATTTAATAAATGTGCATAGAGTTTCAGGAGCGGAAAGCTCGCTTTTTGAAACAAAATAATAATCATCATTAGAATTTTCTTCTTTGATTATTCCTGAATCAAAGTAGCCTAAAAGCTCTAGCGCCTGCGATGCTCCTCCGATTTTTGCGACAACGTAAATGTCAGGACAAATATTATATTTTTTATGTGTTTTTGGGATAAATATTATATTTTCGTCAAATACTACTCTTACGTCTATATGAATATTATCTAAAAGGATATCTGCAATGTCAGCTTTTTCAATAACTCGCGTAATTGAGTGAATATTTCTGGTATTATCGACTGAAATCTTGTTGGCAGCTAAATATTTCATGACACATTCTGCGCCAAGTGTATTTATATAAACTCTGCGTTTAATATTTTCGTCTACAAAAGTTTTTGACATAAATAAGGCTTCTGCCTGATTATCTTCTGCAATATTTAATAAAATAGATTCTTTTTGCATAATATTTTCTCCCCTTATACTTTATAAGACGGCACTAAAAAAAATAATATTCCAAAAATATTGTAAATTTTTGTAACAAATATAGAATTTATTTTATTATTTTGACAAAATTAGTGTGTAAAGTGTTTTATTATTTAGTGAAGTCCAAGTGTAAGGAGGTTCTTATGTCATTAGGAGTTTCAGGAATAAGTTTTGCTGCAGCTACATCAAATGTAAATCCTCAAGATATTTTAAGTCGTCCGGGAGCGTATTCAAGACCTGTTGATGACCAAATGAAATTTCAGCCCGGTATCATACCTGAAAAAAAATCTTCGGGTATCGGTAAGAAATTATTATACACAGTTGTAGGTTTGGCAGTAATTGCAGGTGCTCTATATTCTTTGCCGAAATTTTTCCCAAGAGTTTTTGATGCCGCAAAAAATTTAGAAGGTTTAAAAGGATTTGATAAATATAAATCCTATGTGACCACATACCTCGCAAAAGCAGGCAATTGGGTTGGAGAAACTTGCACAAAAGCTTATGAAGGTGTTGCAAAATTGTTTAGTTCAAAAAAATCTTCTTAATAAAATAAAAAAACCTTCTTTTGAAAGAAGGTTTTTTTATGCTTGGAGAAAAACAATGCAATATGATATAATATAATAAGTATTTGTGTTGTCAGTTTTGTTCATAAAGTACTTTCTTGGGAAAGGATTTTATGACTGTAAGTATTCCATATTCATTAGTCCCGGGTTCTAAAGCAAAAGCAGAAGAAGTTAATGCTAATTTTATTGCTTTAAAAAACGGACTAGAAACGTTAGACAATAGCAAAGCAAATAAAGATTTTTCAAATCTGACAACAACAGAAATTACGGCAGTAAAAGAAGCTATAGGTGTAACTTATAAAAATATAGGGGAAATTGTATATTCCACGATTCCGCTTGTTGACAACGGGTTACATCTGCTTGACGGTGCTTTGATTCGTTCCGGTGTTTATGCGGATTTTATCAATTATATTAAAAATGTATATGAAAGTGAAAGCGCGCCAAATATATTTTGTTCGGAAGAGGCATGGCAAACTTCCGTAAACACCTATAATGAATGCGGAAAATTCGTTTATGACAGTGAAAACGAAACCGTCAGATTGCCTAAAATAGACGGATTGTTAGAAGGAACAACTAATCTGAATATGTTAGGGAACTTAATACAAGCCGGATTGCCGCCAATTACTCACACCCACACACGCGGAAGCATGAATATAAGCGGTTCAGTCGAAGGGTTTAAATGCACCACAGATATGGCAACTCACGCAAACGGGGCGTTAAAACTCCAAAGGACAAGTAACGGCGGCATTTATGATAGTGCTTCAGGTAAGACAGTTGCCACATTAACTTTTAAAGCATCTGACAACTGGACCGGCTCTACTTCAAACAACAGCGAGGTCAGTTCAGTATACGGCAATTCCTCTACAGTTCAGCCGCAAACTGTTAAATGCTTTGTGTATATTGTTATAGCTAATAACACAAAAACCGAAATTCAATCAAACATTGACAACATTGCAACTGACCTGAACGGAAAAGCTGATACAGACGGCACTAATATGGCTCAAAGCGTTAAAAAATTTGATAGTGAATGGGTTGGCGAAACTTATGATATTGCATCTTCTGTAACTCTCAACAGTTCAACCAATAATTACAATTTAAGTTCATATTTACCTGACGATGATTATTGTTATGAAATTATAGGATCTGTATACGGTAATACAGGTTCAACCTCAGGAGATTACGTTGACATTCGAGTAAGTTCATCCGTTATTGACAATACATACAGAGTCGCATCAGCAAGAACAAGAAGTTCTTCATCAGTAAACTGGAGCGGAACTTTTGTTTTAGTAATAGGAACTGACAGAACTATTTCGCTTGGAAACAGTTCAAGCTACAACGCAAGCGTAAGCAGTTTCAAAATTTT
>CADBQQ010000125.1 GCA_902796825.1 uncultured bacterium | reverse complement strand
GATTTGAATGATACTTATTCTTCTACTTACGATTTTTTAGTTAATGGTCTTAGTAAAAACTTAAAGATGGCTAAGATTTGTGATAGCGAACATATAAGAGATTGTATACCCTATGACAAGATTAAGTATGATAAAAACGGAACAGAAACTACATTAGATGTAAAAGATATAAAAACAGCATCTAAATTAAAACTTCCTGCTCCATATACAGATACAGCAGCTTTTGTACTTGGTGACGGTACTCCTGTAATAGTAGCATACAATACAAAATGTATAGATGACCCGGACAAAGCTTACACAAGTTTAACAGAGGGATGCCTTGCAGGTTTGTTTGATATCAACGGAAGTAGAAAACCTAACAAATTCGGTTCAAAAGTTGAAGATGGTAAGACAGTTTACACAGGTGATTTGCGCACTTTCAACGGTGCAAAGATTGGTAATAACTGCGCAGGAGTAATAGGAGATGTATGTATAGCAAGCACAGCAAAAGGCGGAAGCGAATCAGCATGGAATGAAATAGTAGCTGAACTACAAGCTTTAGACCAAAGTTATACCATGCCAAAGACACCAACAAACAATTGGAACGACTACTGGCAGGTAGCGAATGATTATTGTGAAAAGATAGGCGGTGGAAGCTTGCCAACAGCCGACCAACTGACAGCTATTGCTAAAGTTCTTTACAACGATGATACGTTAACCAACGACTATAAGAGCGGCTTAACAATGGTAAATAAAGACGCTGTATATGCCGCACTCGGCATCGAATCCACTAAGTCTTGGTTCTTCCTGTGGTCGTCCTCCCCTAACGGTACGGAGTACGCTTACTACCGCTACTTCCACAGTTCCAACACGGGATACAGCTACGACTACCGCGGCTACGACAATCGACGGGTTGTGTGTCTCGGAGATTAATTTAAATTTTCTAACCAACGCAGCATCGATTGATGCTGCGTTGGTTTTTGCAAAATCCTTAATATTTTATTAAGGATAATTTTTTATTTTTATTTTTATGTTAAACTTTACATAAAGATTAAACTTGGAGAGGTATTTATATAATGTCAATGAAGTGGATAACAAAGTTACTTGGCGATCCGAATGATAAAAAGATTAAAGCAATGATGGGGATTATAGATCACATCAACGCTTTAGAGCCTGAATTTGCAGCTTTAACGGATGAACAATTGCGGGCAAAAACAGAAGAATTCAAAGAAACGCTCGCAAAACGTCCGACTTCTACCAACTTTAAAGAAGATATGAAGCTTGAAAAAGCTGCGTTGGACAAGATATTGCCGGAAGCTTTTGCAACAGTGCGCGAAGCCGGTAAGCGTGTTCTTAACATGCGCCACTTTGATGTACAATTAATCGGTGGATATTTTCTTCACAACGGTCATATTGCTGAAATGAGAACGGGTGAGGGAAAAACTTTAGTTGCTACTTTGCCGGCATATCTTAATGCTTTGACAGGGCGAGGGGTTCACGTTATTACGGTAAACGATTATCTTGCAAAGCGTGATAGCGAATGGATGGGCAAAATTTATAAATTTCTCGGGTTGTCTGTGGGAGTAATTCTTTCTAACGGCGAGGGCGCACGTGATTTTGAATTAAAACGTCAGGCATATCAATGTGATATTACTTACGGTACGAATAATGAATTCGGGTTTGATTATTTGCGCGATAATATGGCAGGCAGTGAAGAAATGCTTGTTCAAAGACCTTTTCATTATGCTATTATTGACGAAGTCGACAGTATTTTGATTGACGAAGCAAGAACTCCGTTAATTATCAGCGGCAGACTTGCTCAGTCTGAAGAAACTTATCGTACAATGGCGAAAATTGCGCCACAGCTTGAAAAAGACAAGGATTACACTGTTGATGAAAAGAATAAAAACGTTATTTTGACTGAAGAAGGTATTGATAGAGCGCAGGAAATCATAGGTGTTCAGGATTTATTTGATATTAATACCGATTATGCGCATCATCTTTTGCAAGCCTTGAAAGCAAAAGAACTTTTTATTCGCGACACTGATTACGTTGTTAAAAACGGCGAAATCATGATTGTTGATGAATTTACCGGACGTTTAATGGAGGGAAGGCGCTGGTCAGATGGGCTTCATCAAGCCATTGAAGCAAAAGAAAATGTCGCAATTCAAGACGAAACCCAAACGCTGGCAAGTATTACTTTCCAAAATTTATTTAGATTATATCCGAGATTATCCGGTATGACAGGTACGGCGATGACAGAAGAAGCGGAATTCGGGAAAATTTATAATCTTGAAGTTACTGCAATTCCTACAAACAAACCTGATATACGTATAGATTATCCTGATGTTATTTATAAGACCGAGAAACAAAAATTCTTATCTGTAATATCTGATATTCAAGCACAGCATAAAATTGGCAGACCTGTTCTGGTTGGTACGATTAGTATTGAAAAATCCGAATATCTTTCAAGATTGTTGAAAGAACGTGGAATTAAACATAATGTATTGAATGCAAAACATCACGAAAAAGAAGCATATATTATCGCGCAGGCAGGACGTTACGGTGCTGTTACTATTGCAACAAACATGGCAGGGCGCGGAACGGATATTTTACTCGGTGGTAATGCTGAATATCTTGCAAAAGCTGAACTTGACGAGCGTGGAGCTGATGAAACAAGTCCTGATTACGAAAATATTAAAAATGCGGCATTGACAAGCGCAAGACTAATTACAGAAAAAGAACATGAACTTGTTGTTCAGGCAGGCGGTTTACACGTTATTGGTACGGAAAGGCATGAATCCCGTCGTATTGACAATCAATTGAGAGGTCGTGCTGCCCGTCAGGGAGATCCCGGTTCTACGAGATTTTTCTTATCTTTGGAAGATAATTTGATGCGTATATTTGGCGGTGAAAAAATCACACAGCTTATGGATATGATGAATATTCCTGAAGATATGGCTATTGATTCTCCGCTTATTTCAAAACAAATTAAATCTGCTCAGAAAAAAGTTGAAACTTTCCACTTTGATATGAGAAAACAAGTTCTTGAGTACGATGATGTCATGAATATTCAAAGAGAAAAATTCTACAGACAAAGACGTAAAGTTCTTTCAGGGAAAGGGCTTTACAACGATATTATGTTCATGATGGAAAAAGAAGTTGACAGATTAATCAGAAGTTATATCTCACCTGAACAAAAAGTTGAAGAATACGTTTATGAAGACCTTGAGACCATGATTAAAGAATTGCATTCAATTGTTCCTCAATTGAAGACTTTTGAAGTTAAGGACATCCAAAATATGCGTTTTGAGCCAATGTATAACAAAATTAAAGATTTTGTAATTCAGGCATATAAAGAGCATGAAATTGAGATTATTAATTTTTATAATAAAGTTTTGTCTGATTATAATGCCGGCTTTGCTCCTCAGGAACCGTTTGCGGAGCATAATGTCGTAAGACAGCTTGAGAAAGATATTTTGCTGAAAGTTGTTGACAGCAAATGGATAGATCACTTACACAATATTGACATGGTGCGTGACGGAATTGGTTTAAGGGCTTACGGTCAAAAAGATCCTCTGATTGAATATAAAAAAGAGGCTTACGATTTGTTTAACGGTTTGATGGAAGAAATTCAGAGCGAGACCGTAAAACATTTGTTCAGAACGCGTTTCGGAGTTCAGATTGTTAACAATAATCCAAATGAAGAATAGTTAAAACGCAGATATTTTCTGCGTTTTTCTTATATTAATAAATATTAAAAAATTTTTTAAAAACTACTTGATTTTAAAAATTTTAGTGATACGCTATTAAATGTGCGTTGGGCACAGATGAATTTTGAAAATATAGATAGCAAAAATTTTTAAAATTTATTAAAAAAACACTTGACAATAAAAATTTAAGTGATAAATTAGAAAATGCCGAATATGAATGGCACCCCGACAGAGGTGCGCAATTCCTTTTAAAGGAGTTGCCAATCGTTGGGACTTTAGATAGCACTTTGACAACAGAATAGCTGAAGCCCGAGCAGAGCCACGAGCCGTAAGGCTTGAGTTGAGCGCGAGCCAACGGAAACGT
>CADBQQ010000124.1 GCA_902796825.1 uncultured bacterium | reverse complement strand
CGCAGTTTCGGGCTGATGAAACCCCTCCGTTTGGTTTGTCTATAACATTAATTCTGGCATCTTTCTTTGCATAAGCCATCAAAATCTCTAAAGAATTGTCTGTTGAACCGTCATTTACACAAATTATTTCTATATCCCTTAAAGTCTGATTTTTAAGGCTGTCCAAGCATCTGGGCAAATATTCCTCAACATTGTATACAGGTACTATAATAGATATTTTTGGCCTGTTCAAATCTTTCATTCTCAATTCCTTCTTAAATTAATATTGAATATTTCATTATAAAATTGAAATATTCAATATAAGAATATAATATTTGAATTCATTTGTCAATAATTTATAATTTTTACTATATGAATATTACTGATTGGAATAATGATGAGATAATGCGGCTTGTGATGGCAAGGGGACATGTTACGCAAAAAATGCTACTTGCAGACTTAAAGGATGAGGATGGAAATACTATTCCGCAAAGCACCTTCTCTTGTAAAATTCGCCGCAATGCGCTGAAACTTGCTGAATTTCAACAAGTTTGCAAACTTCTCGGTTATGAAATCAGCATCGAACCTGTTAAGAATTAGTGAGTATCGGTAAATGGATATTAAAAAACTCATCGGGAAAAGAATTCAAGAAATACGCAAATCTAAAGGGATTACTCAAGAACGTATGGCTGAACTTATAGGTATAGAAACAGTGAGTATGAGTAACATTGAGCGCGGTAAGTATTTTCCGACTGCCGAAAACCTTAATAAAATTATTACTGTTCTCAATATACAGCCGTCTGTGCTTTTCCAATTGGAATATCTTGCACCTCATAAAGAACTTTTAAAAGAAATGAATGATGTTTTATCTAAAGATGAAACTTTAACAAGGCTTGTCTATAAATTTTTCTCTCTGGTTAAATGATTTGTGTGTTATAATTCCTTTATGGGCAAAAAAGTGTCAAAAATATTTGCATATTTGCTGTTAACAGCTGTAGCAATCAGTATGATTTACCCGTTTTTTGCAATGTTGAATTTGTCGTTTGTCCCTAACGGTGAAATTTTTAATCAAGGCGGGGGAAAATTATTCTACTCTCCGCTGACTATTGAAAATTATGCAAATGTGTTTGAAAAAATACCTTTGTGGAAATATTTTGCAAACAGTTTATTTGTCGCTATTGTAACTACTTTAGGGCAAGTACTTTTCTCTGCATTTGCCGGGTATGCTTTTGCAAGAATGAATTTTAAATGGCGCGATGGAATATTTCTTATCGTTCTTATCACTATGCTTGTGCCGCCGCAAGTAAATATTATTCCTTTATTCTTTTTAATGCGCCAATTACATTGGATTAACACTTATCAAGCTTTAATAATTCCGGGATTATTCGGAGGGTTTGGAATATTTATGATGCGTCAATATTTTCTCGGTTTGCCTAAAGATTTGGAGGAATCATCAAGGATCGACGGATGCAATGTATTCCAAACATTTGTTAAAATTGCACTTCCGCTTGCTATGCCGGCAGTCGTTACTCTTGCTATATTTACCTTTGTTTCAAGTTGGAACAGCTTTATGTGGCCTTTAATCGTCACAAACACCGAAAATATGCGTACTTTACCTGTTGGACTTGCGATATTTAAAGGGAGTTTTCGAGAACTGACTTTGTGGGGAGATTTGCTGGCATGCTCTGTTATTTGTACATTGCCTGTAATCGGTGTTTTTCTTTTTGGCAGAAAATATTTTATAAATGATATTTTACAGGGCGGAGTCAAAGAATAAAATTAAGATTTTATTTTTTCAAATAAATTTTCAAACGTTGGGAATGAGATATTTACCCACTCAAAATCGTTGATTAATATCTCTTTTTTCGTAATCAATCCTGCTACATAAAGGCTCATCGCTAATCTGTGGTCGTGATAGGTTTCAACCTCACAGCCGCCTTTAAGTTCAGTTTGACCGTTGACAATCATTCCGTCAGGTGTTTCTTCAATATCAACACCAAGTTTTTTGAGTTCTGTTACTACGGTTGAAATTCTGTCAGACTCTTTGTTGCGTAAATCTGAAGCATCTTTTATAATCGTTTTTCCTTTAGCTTGAGTCGCAATAACAGCAATAATCGGGATTTCATCAATCAATCGCGGAATTATTGCGCCTGAAATTTCGCACCCTTTTAATTCTTCTGTATATTTTATCCTAATATCTCCTACAATTTCGCCGCAAATTTCTCTTTGGTTGAGAATTTCAATATTTGCACCCATTTGTTTTGCAACTTCAAGTATTCCCGCGCGAGTCGGGTTTAGCCCAACATTGCGCAAAATTATATCAGAATTTGGCACTACAAGTGCTGCTGCGATGAAAAACGCGGCAGATGAGATATCTCCGAAAATTTCAATATCAACAGGTGCAAGCTCTGATTTTTCAATACAAACAGATGTCTTGTCAGTTTCAATATTTGCACCCATGTGTTCTAAAAGAATTTCAGTGTGATTGCGAGAAGTGTATGGTTCTGTAAAAATAGTTTTCCCTTCAGCATTTAAACCTGCAAGTAAAATACAGGATTTTACCTGCGCGGAAGCAATTTTTGAACTGTAATTTATTGCGTGAAGTTTTTTACCTGAAATCACTAAAGGTGCGTGGTCATCTGTACTTTGTATATCTGCCCCCATAGATAAAAGAGGTTCTATAACTCGTCTCATTGGTCGTTTTGATAAACTAAGGTCACCTATTAAAACAGAATTAAAATTTTGTCCTGCAAGAATTCCTGCCATAAGACGCATTGTTGTTCCTGAATTCCCGCAATCTAAAGAATTATCATATGCATGTAAAATTCCGTTTGAATTTACGGTAACGGTTGAATTGTCAAGTGTTATGTCTATTCCCAATTGCTTGCAGATTTTAAGGCTTGAATAAGGATCTTGACCGTCTGAAAAATTCCGTATAACAGATTTTCCGTTTGCTAAAGATGCAAAAATCACGGCTCTATGGGACATAGATTTGTCAGCAGGAATAGTAATTTCGCCTTGCAGTGACTTAAAATTTTGGGAAACGAGTTTTTGCATAGTTTCATACTAGCATAAAATCCTCTTTTTATATCATTGAAAAATTTCAAAAAGAGGTATTATATTTATATGTTTAGAAATATTAAAAAGACTATTTTTGTCACATTAGTATTCTACGGTTTGCTTTATTTATTTTGGTCCGCGCAGAGTGCTAATTTCTTACTCGTACTATTTGTAAGTTTATACATTATACTTTATTTTTTAAAATCAATATTTGCTCAATATTTGTACAAATACAGTTACAGACTTGTTCCTAAAGAGTTTGTAAAAGACAAGTATACTCTTATAAACAATCATTGTATTGTAAAATATTCTCCGAATGAAAAATTATCGGTTCAGGATAATTATACTAAGGAACAGCGCAGAGAAAAGCGTATTTTCACAATATATAAATACAAAAGCGCCCCCGTAGATAAATGTTGGGATGAAATATGTAATATTTTCAATGCATACACCTACTTTGATTCTCTTGCTGCAATGGTTTCAAAATCAACACCTATAAAAATAAAACTTGTTCCTACGACATTTGACGTAAATGAAGAAGTTAAACCTCATGCGCCGGAGGAGGAAATTGCCTCTACAACTCAGGAACAAGTAAATAATGATGTTAATACGGATACGAAAGTTAAGCCTTCATCAAAGACGGTAAATACGGAATTTATAAGCATGGATGAAATTCGCCCTGATACTTATGGGATAGATAATCCGGAGACTTCTGCAAGGGACGAATATTTCGTGGATTTAGACAGCATAAAGAAAGTAAATCCGCAGGAATAGAACGGGTTGACGAAAATTTCTGTTTAAAGGATAATAATTCAGTAAACACATAGAGAGGTGTCCGAGCGGCTTAAGGTGCAATCTTGGAAAGGTTGTGTGGGAGCAATTCCACCAGGGGTTCGAATCCCCTCCTCTCT
>CADBQQ010000123.1 GCA_902796825.1 uncultured bacterium | reverse complement strand
TGTGAAATAATATAAGTGAGTTTGTAACATTTTGTTAATGAGCATCAAAGGTTTTAGCAAAAATATTTTTTCAAGAACATTAAACCAATGAAAAAATATTTAAGGTTAGTGGAGAATTAATATGTTAACAATTCAACCTAAATTTACAGCCGGTAACGCATTTAGACCAAGTTTTCGTGCAGAGGATGCCGATTTTTTGACAGAAGATAATTACAACGAAGAAAGAGATTTCTTTGAAAAACAAATCGACGGCTTTGATGACATTATTAACGATGAATATATGCCTGAAAAAATGAAAAAAGGTGTAAAATTTTTAAGAATAATATCAGAAGGTATTCTTGAAGGCTGGGCTGTAGCTTGGGGTGCTAAAAAAGGTATAAACTTCCTCAGAAAAACAGGTACTAAAACTTTAAATTCCAAAACTTATACAAAAGCAAAAGAAATCTTAACACCTGCAAAAGAGGGCTTAGCAAAAGCTAGACAAAATATAAAGAAATATATTGGAGAAAAACTTCAAAAAATTGGAGAAACCCAATTCGGTCAAAAAGTTAAAAATTCTAAATTTGGTAAATTTATAAAAAATGCTTTTGAAAATATTTCTGCAAAAATAAGCGCAGCAAAAACAAAAATACAAGAAAAAACTAATAAAATAACTTTTGAACAAGCTACAAACGCAACCGCTACAACTTTAGGTGTAGGTTCAGGAACTGCCGGAGCGATAAATTCTGCAATTGAAGCAAATGAAAAAGAGTATTATGAGGTTGCATAATGGCAAAAGTTATGGGAATAAATAACGCAAATAATCTTTCTGCTGAACAGCGGCAAAAACGGAAACAAACAACCGAAAATGTCGCAACAGGTGTTGGCGTAACGGGTTATGCAACCAGATATGCCGGAAAAAGAGGTATACTTGGCTCAATGATGAGCAAAACAAATGCAACTATGCACATGGCAACTCAAGAAGTTAAAGAAGCCACTACACTTTTTGGAAGATTTAAACAAAATACATCATTTTATACAAAAAAATTAACTAATTTATTTAAGAATTACGAAAACAGCCGCTTTATCGGTCCTATTGTGAAAAGTCCGATTATAAAAAAATGCGCCGGCGGACTCGGAACAATTATGGCATTTTTCGTACTTGTAACAGGTATACGCAAAACAATCGAAAACAGCTCAAATATCGTTAATCGTGCAAGACACGAATATGGTTACTGGGCAGCATAACTCGTAATAATTGATATTTAAAATCAATCGTGCTAATTTCATATTATGCACGATTTTTCTTTTAAAGAATTAAAAACAAATATAGAAACCGAACTTGAAAATATCGGTTTTGATAAAAGCTACATACACAAAGCAAAAGATAAATTCAACTATAATAATTTTAAAATATTTAATTTAACCTGCGCGCAGGCAAATATTCTTAAACAAACAGCATTATCTGTCGGAGCAGACTGCGCAACCCATAAAGAAGTAATTACGGGCAGAATTGAGTTCTCTGATGTAATATTAGGAGGAAGTATTTCTCAAATAAATAAGATTGCGCAAAAATTGCAATTCCAACCTTTTGGATTAAAAAATCTTGGTGAAAAATTACTAACATATTGCAACAAGGATTTATACAACATAAAAACTAAAATTATCGGCATATTAAACATTACACCCGACTCCTTTTCTGACGGAGGAAAATATACAGATTTTGAAGCGGCAATTAAACATTTGCATAAACTAATCTCTGACGGAGCAGATATCATAGATATCGGAGCAGAAAGCACCCGCCCGAATTCGACGGCCGTACCTGCTGATGAACAGATAAAAAGATTAAAGCCTATTTTAGAATACGCTAAAAAAAATAATATACAAACACCTTTAAGCATTGATACCCGCAGTGCGAAAGTTGCATCAGAATGCATAAAACTCGGAGCTTCTATAATAAACGACGTCTCAGGCTTTGATTTTGACCCTGAAATGGTAGATACAATAGCTGCAAATCCGGAAGTTAAAATTATTATTCAGCATTCTCAAGGACTGCCGGAAAACATGCAGAATAATCCGCAATATAACAATCTCATTGATGAAATTTTCCAATCACTAAAACAAAAGGTTGAACTCGCAATTTCAAAAGGGATTACAAAAGAAAACATAATTATTGATCCGGGAATAGGCTTTGGAAAAACCGGAGAACATAATTTTGAAATAATTCACCGTTGGAAAGAATTTTGCACAATCGGATGCCCGATTTTGATAGGATTATCCAGAAAAAGTATTCTAAATATGCCAAATGCAACCAACGAAGAAAAAGACATTTATACACTTGCTCTAAACAGCATTTTAATCAATGAAAATATTGATTACATAAGGGTTCATAACGTTAAAATACATCGGAATTTTTTAAATATTACAAACATATAAAAAAAGAGGACTATTTTCAGTCCTCATTTTTTATTTATTTCTTTTAGAATTACAATGATGTAGCAGAACCATCTAACATGTAGTCATAGTGTCTGATATCATCATAGTTATTAGGAGGCGGCAATTGAGGTTCTGCCGGTTTCGCAGGTTCTGCCACAGGAACAATCGGTTCTGCCTTAGTAGATCTCTTAGCTAAAAGCGCACCAAAATCCGGTTCAAGAGTTAATTCGAAATGGAACCTACCCATTTTTCTATGTTGTTCGTAAGCATTGTTGATTAATGGATAACCCCAGTACAATCTTGCACTCAAGTCGCCCGGTAATTGAACACGAAGCCCCATACCAACTGAAGCTAAGAAATAACTTCCGTGATAATAATCCTGTCCAACCCAAGGGAATACACCTGCTGTATCAGCAAACACCGCACCTTTTACGTATTGTCCTATAAAGTTTCTTACGTTACCTTCTTTTGAAGTAATTGTTCTAGGTAATAACGGGAACATTAATTCTCCACTGAAGAAGTAACCGTTTTTACCAAGCAATATACCTTCTGAATATCCTCTAACAGTTGCTAAACCACCTGTTTGGAACTGATCAATATACGGGATATACTTGCTGTTAGGAATAATTTGATAGCTTCCTCTCAATTGACCGATAAATCCGTGAGAGAAGTCATGTAATCTTAAGAAACCACCGCTATATTTGAAATAGCTTGAATCACTGTCAAATATAGGGAATGCCATTGAAGCCATCTGGTTCAAATACCATATACCGTATTTAGTATCTTTTCTTAAGTTAAAACCTGCATCAACACTTGTAACTTGATCTGTATCGTGGAATGATGGGAAACCGTATTGTTCAAGCATTCCATCAATTTTTGACCATGTTCTTGCACGTTTATAGTTTAATGCAGCATAAGTCTTAAATTCAAAACCTCTTGTTCTTACAATTGGCTGATCATAGTACAAACTGTATAAATATGAATTAGATTTTAAACCTAAATTAGTTAAATAAGCAGGACCATATTTAACTCTAGCGAATGTAGAAGTATAAGAAAATCCTATTCTACCGTCTTTTTTATTAATCGGTACACTATAATCAAAGAATGGGCTTATTGAACCGCCTGCAAAATAAACACCAGCTGACATTTGGTCTCTATGATGGAACAAACTGTCTACAACAATAGCAGGACCGCCTCTTAATGAACCTGTACTTCTTCTGCCGGCGTTATCCATCATACCTATAATGTGAAGCGGGAATGTTTCTTGTGCTGTCAATTCAATATCTGTTGTACCCGGAACTGTACCGGCTTTTAAATTAGCCGCAAGGTTAACACCATCGTGGTATCTGTTGAAATCAAGTACGTCTTTTTCTAAACTAACAATATCAAACAATTGCCCGGATTTTTCAGGCAAACGTTTTAAGATATAGCCGTCAGTGGTATATTTATTGTTTTCAACGGTAATATTACCGATTTTACTTTCGATAAGTTCAATTTTAATATTTCCATTAGTAACAGTTTGTTCAGGTAAGTATGCCCTTGCTGTTACATAACCTTTTTCAGCATACAAATTGTTCAAACTGTTAATCGCAGCTTGAATATCAGACATATATACGTTTCTGCCAACATATTGTCCAATAACGTTATTAATTTCAGCCTGAGAAAGAATTTCAGACGGTGAAACTTCTATCGAATTAACAAAAACTGCTTGATTCGCAAATTCGTTGATAGCTGCCTGCATATAAGCATCTACAGAATTTGACACAGAATTTGTAACCGGAGATCCGTCAACTCCATATCTTTCAGCTTCATACTGATCAAAATCTTCTTTACTTAAGCGGCTGTTTCTATCATAACGCATCATATCCGCATCGTGAATACTTGCTCCGCCGGTTTCGTTTAGTACCGGGATATTACCATAGCTGTATCCGTAGCCGGACGGAACCAATCCGCCGATACCTTCACCTGCCGCAAGAGCCGGAGAATACATTCCTAAGCCTGCACAGCATACCGATAAAGCCGCAACTGCACCCAACAATCGATTACTTTTCTTCATCTTTTCCATTTTAATTATTTCACCTTCTATTAGTTAATATATATCCAGTTGTATATCTTTGAGTATATTATCCTGCGGGAGGATTTTAATATAAACCTTTTATTACAACATTTTTACAAAAAACCGTAAAAATATTATTTGCCACATAAATATTATATAGAATTTTACATGTCGTGTAAAGTTGTTACAAAAAATATAAATCAAACGGTGTAGACTTGCGAACAAAAATCATTTTGTGGTAGGATAAGCTTGTGTTAATAAGGAGAATTAATATGAAAAAAATCTTATCATTATCAATTGTATCAATGTTTATTGTTTCAGGTCTTTGCAATGCTGCATTAGCTGAAGGAATTGCGGTTGTTGATGTTCCGGCTGTAGTAAATGCTTCTGCGCAAGTTCAAGCTCTGAAAAAAGACCAACAGGCTAAAGCTCAAGAAATCGTTAAATTTGTAGAAAAAGCAAGAAAAGACGTTGCAAGTATTACAGATGCTAATAAGAAAAAAGCTGCTGAAGAAAAATACAATAAGGAATTAATTGCTAAAAAAGAAAAAATGGACAAAGATTACGCTCAAAAACTTCAAGCTTTAGACCAATCAATTTCAGAACAAATTAATTCTAAAGCAAAAGCTGACGGATATGATGTTGTTTTGAGCAAAGGTGTTGTTCTTTACGGCGGCAAAGATATTACAGATGAAATTATAAAAATTATTAAGTAATATTTATTTTAAAATTGTAAGTCGGGCTTTTAGCCCAAACAACAACCAAAAAGGTCGGCGGATTTTAAAAATCCGCCGACCTTTTTGGTATTTATAAATCTCTATACGAACCGGAGTGTTTATCCTGATATGTCGTATGAAGTAATTTATGAGATTTATGAGAACCCGGATGCTCAAAATCTTGACTGTAAAGTTTCTGAATTGATGGGTTCATGTGAGATTTTCGAACCGGAAGTTCACGATCTTCTTTATACAATCCGCAAGCTCTCTTTCCTTTTATAGAGGAATCATTGTGGCTGTTTGGCTGACCGCCGCCATTAATACATCCTCCAGGACAAGCCATAACCTCAAGCATTTGGAAGTTAGCAGTTCCGTTTTTAATCTCTTGAATAGCTTTTTCAGCCTCTTTCAATGTAGATACAACACGAACTACAACTTTTGTACCTTTAATATCGAGTTCAACAGATTTAGAACGATTTGAAGTACCGCGAATTTCTTTAATATCAACGTCTTTCAAGACTTCGCCTGTTGCGTATTCATAAGCTGTTCTTACGGCAGCCTCCGCAACACCGCCTGAAGCCCCGAATATTGTACCGGCTCCTGAATATTCTCCAAAAGGTGAATCCGGCGCTTCCGGCTCAATTGTATTAAAATCAATACCTGCGCCTTTAATCATTGCACCGAGTTCTTTTGTAGTAAGAACTATATCTGTATCAGGTCTGTTATCCGTATACAATTGAGGACGTTTGCACTCATATTTCTTAGCTGTACAAGGCATAATCGCAACGATAGTCATATCTTCGCGTTTTACATTGTAATATTTTGGCATTAAATCTATCAAAACAGATGACATCATACTCATTGGCGATTTACAGCTTGAAAGATGATTCAACATATCAGGATGCATCATTTCCATATATTTTACCCACGCAGGACAGCAAGATGTAAATATAGGAAGATTTTCACCTGATTTTAATCTTTCTAAAAATTCGGTTGCTTCTTCTGTAATAGTCAAATCCGCTGAGAAATTTGTGTCAAATACATATTTAAACCCTAAACGGCGAAGTGCGGCATTAATCTTTCCGATAGTATTTTCACCCGGCTCAAGCCCGAACATTTCACCAAGAGCAACTCTCACAGACGGCGCCATTTGAACAACAACAGTCTTATTAGGATTATTAATTTCATCCCACACAATATCTATTTCATTCTTTATTGAAAGGGCGCCTGTTGGACAAACGGCAACGCATTGACCGCAATTTACACAATCAACCTGTCCGATTGGTCTGCCGTTCATTGGCTGAACTTTAGTTTTAGAGCCGCGATTTGCAAAACCTAAAACCGAATGTCCTTGAAATTCTGAACAAGCCCTCACACAAGCTCCGCAAAGAATGCATTTATTCGGATCTCTAACAAATGACGGACTTGAATCGTCAATAACTTCATAATCCTTCAAATCTTTATCCGGAAAACGAATATTTCTTATATTATATTCTTCCGCATATTTTTGAAGTTCGCAATCCCCAGATTTATCACAGGTTAAGCATTTTCTGTCGTGATTTGCAAGTAAAAGTTCAAGCACGGTCTTGCGGATACGTCGAACTTTTTCAGTATTCAAATATACTTTAATTCCGGCTTCCGGCGGCATCGTACAAGAAGAATTAATCATTTTTCTTCCGTTTGGATATTCAACTTCTACAACGCACATTCTGCAAGCTCCAAAAGATGTTAAATCAGGGCGATAACAGAAAGTCGGAACATTCATGCCTGCTTTTCTAATTACTTCAAGCAAATTCGGTTCATTCGTAAATTCAACCTCTTTGCCTTCTATTATTAATACTTTTTTATCTTCTGTCATTTTTGTTACCTCGTTATTTAAGTCTTTAGGACGTTAAGTCGTTAAGTTCTTTTCATTTATTTTGAATCCGATAAGAACTTATCGTCTTATCGACCTATCGTCTTAACGTCTTACTGCCGTTATTCAAGAACTATCGCCTTGAACGGACAATTCTTCAAACAAGCCTCGCATTTGATACATTTTGATTGATCAATGTGATGAGGCTGGCGAACTTCACCCGAAATTGCGTCGACCGGACAATTTCTTGCACATTTTGTACAACCCTTGCAAAGATCTTCCTTAATAACAATCTTTTTCATTGCTGTACAAACTCCTGCAGGGCATTTATGATCCCTGATATGAGCAATATATTCATCTCTAAAATATTTCAGTGTTGAAAGAACCGGATTCGGAGCAGTTTTACCCAAACCGCACAACGAACCGTCTTTGATTGTTTGAGCAATTTCTTCCAATAAATCCAAATCTTTCATTGTTGCTTTACCTGCAACAATTTTTTGCAATATTTTGAGCATATTTTTTGTGCCTTCTCGGCAAGGAACACATTTACCGCAGGACTCGTTTTGTGTAAAGTTCATAAAGAACCTTGCAACTTCAACAATACAGGTATCCTCCGCCATTACTACAAGGCCGCCGGAACCAACCATCGCGCCTGCTTTTATAAGGTTGTCATAATCCATAGGAATGTCCAAATGTTCTTCAGTTAAACATCCGCCTGACGGGCCGCCGATTTGAACAGCTTTGAATTTCTTTCCGCCTCTGATACCTCCTCCGATATCAAAAACAATTTCTCTTAAAGTTGTTCCCATTGGAACTTCTATCAAGCCTGTATTATTAACTTCACCGGTTAAAGCGAAAGTTTTTGTACCTTTCGAAGTCTCGGTACCCATTGAACTAAACCAATCAGCACCTTTAAGAATAATAACAGGAACGTTTGCCAGTGTTTCAACATTATTAATTAATGTTGGTCTGCCAAACAAACCTTTATTTGCAGGGAAAGGCGGTTTTGGTCTTGGCATACCTCTTTCACCCTCGATAGAAGCAATCAAAGCAGTTTCTTCACCACAAACGAAAGCTCCGGCTCCTTCTTTAATGTGAATAGTCAAGTTAAAACCTGAACCCATTATGTTTTCACCTAAGAAATGTCTTTCTTCAGCTTGAGCAATAGCTTTTCTTAAACGTTTAATCGCTAGCGGATATTCTGCACGTACATAAATATATGCTTCGTCAGCTCCCACTGCGTAAGCAGCAATTGCAATACCTTCAAGCAATTTATGCGGATCGCCCTCCATAACGGAACGATCCATAAATGCTCCCGGATCTCCTTCATCACCGTTACAAACAACATAAGACTTTCCACCTTTATTCGCAGCCGTGAATTTCCATTTTTGACCGGTAGGAAAACCTCCGCCTCCTCTGCCGCGCAAACCTGATTTTATAATTTCGTCAATAACCCAATCAGGATTTCCCTGTACCAAGACTTTTGACAATGCTTCGTATGCATGATTTGCAATAGCCTCGTCAAGACTTTCCGCATTCATCTCTCCGCAATTTGCAAGAGCTGTTCTTGTCTGTTTTGCATAAAAATTAATATCTTCATTTTTGCGAACTTTTTCCTGAGTATGCGGATCAGTATATAAAAGTCTTTCTACAACTTGATTATTTTTTAAAGCTTCGTAAATTTCTTCAACATCATCAAGTCGAACTTTTACATAAGTCAAATCCAAATCAGGGAATACAACCAATACACCCTGTTCACAAAAACCATGACATCCTGTCGGTACAATTGTAACCTTGTCATAATCTGACATTACGGAAACATCTGCGCCAAGTTCTTTGAATTTGTCTATGATTTGCAAAGATCCGTTTGCAACACATCCAGTACCAGCGCAAACCAGAACTCTAAAACCTTGTTCTTTTATTTTTTCTTGAGCTTTTTGCTGCTCTTGTTTTATATCAATATTTAATTCCACCATAATTAACCTCTTTCCCTTTTCAAAAGAGTATCTAAAACGACTTTCACCGCATCTGACGTCATTTGCGGATAAACAGTACCGTTTATTACGCAAACAGGAGCAAGCCCGCAAGCCCCAAGACAGCTAACCGTTTCCAAAGAGAATAAACCGTCCGGCGTAGTCATTTTGCCTTCTTCTAATTTTAAATGTGCTTTAATTGCATTTAGCACCGGCATTGATCCCCTAACGTGGCATGCTGTACCATCGCAAACTTTAATTTCATATTTACCTTTCGGGTCTAATGAAAACTGCGCATAGAAAGTTGCCACACCGTAAACAGTTGCCGGCGACAAACCCTCAATCTTTGTACCAATGTAAATTAACGCATCTTCAGGTAAATATTTATATTCTTCCTGAACTTTTTGTAAAATCGCAATCAAATGAGACTTATCACCGCCGCAAGCACTGATAATCGAATCTAATTTGTTTGTGTCGATTTTACGAGAATAACCTTCTTCAACCATTCTCGCACTCCTGTATATTCAAATGTATTAACCCCAACTGTTTTAGATAACAGTATCATAAATACTTTAGCACAGAAAATAAAAAAAAGCCAATATTAATATAATAAAATCTTAATCCGGAGTAAATTCTAATATTTTATAAAATTAAAATAAGCAGTTTCTATTATTATTTATTGATTAAAATATGTAAAATTATTAATTTAGTATCTATTTTATGCTACAATAAGTTTATATTAGTTTAAAAGGAGATATGTCATGCGAGCTAAAGAAAGAACATTTGTAGCGATTAAGCCTGATGGAGTTCAAAGAGAGTTGGTTGGTGAAATCATTAAAAGATTTGAAACCAAAGGTTATAAAATTACTGCATTGAAAATGCTTCAAGTTACAGACGAACAAGCTAAAGCTCACTATGCAGAGCACGAAGGTAAACCTTTCTACCCGCGTTTAATCAGATATATCCAAAGCGGACCTGTTGTTGCGATGGTTGTTGAGGGTTACAATGCTGTTGCAGGTGTAAGGCATCTTATGGGTTCAACAGACCCTGACAAGGCCGAAGTCGGAACTATTCGCGCAGATTTCGCCGAAGTAATGGAATACAACGTAGTTCACGGTTCAGATTCTGTTGAAAGCGCTGAAAGAGAAATTAAAATATACTTTAACGAAAATGAAATTTATGCTCAGCGCAAATGTATGGAAGAACTTGTTGTTGAATATCTGGATGCAGACTAAGAAAAATGACAACCGAAAAAGATTATTTTAATTTCGAATTATTACATAAAGATGCAAAAACCGGCGCAAGAGCAGGGAATTTTACAACCCCGCACGGATTGATTGAGACTCCGATATTCATGCCTGTCGGAACAAATTCTGCCGTAAAATCTTTAACCTGCGACCAGATAAAAGAAACAGGCGCTCAAATAATACTTGGAAATTCTTATCATCTTTACTTACGCGCAGGAGATGAAAGAATTCACAATTTTGGTGGAATTCATGGCTGGATGAACTGGGATAAACCTGTATTAACCGATTCGGGCGGATTTCAAGTCTTTTCTCTTTCTCATTTGAATAAAATTACAGAGGATGGTGTAGAATTTCAGGATCCTAAAAATGGAACAAAGCATTACATTTCTCCTGAAATTTCAATGAAAATACAACAAAATATTGGCGCAGATATTATTATGGCATTTGACCAGTGTTCGCCTTATCCTTGCAATTATGAAACAGCTAAAGCTGCTATGGAAAGAACACACCGCTGGCTTGAAAGATGTTTTAGGGCCAAAACTAATCCTAAACAAGCGCTTTTCCCTATTGTTCAGGGTGCATTTTTTGATGATTTAAGAAAAGAAAGTGCTAAAGTTATTTCTACATTTGATGCTGTCGGATACGCAATCGGAGGAGTGAGTGTCGGCGAACCTAAAGAAGTTCAAAAATATTTTACAGCCTTAACCGCACCGCTTTTACCTGAAAACAAACCGCGCTATCTTATGGGAGTTGGAACTCCTGAGGACTTATTAGACGGTATAAAAGCCGGTGTAGATATGTTTGACTGTGTTTTACCTACAAGAAATGCAAGGCACGGTTCATTTTTCACATGGAACGGAAAAGCTAACATAAAAAATAAAAAATATGAAGACGATAGCTTGCCGCTTGTCGAAGGATGTGATTGTTATGCTTGCAGGAACCACTCCCGCGCATATATAAGACATCTGTGGAAATGTCAAGAAGCAACTGCATCAACACTTTTGTCCATTCATAATATAAGATTTTTACTAAATCTTGTAAAATTATGCAGAAATGCTATTTTGGAAGACCGCTTTGAAGATTTTTACAATACTCATTATAAAAATCTTATTTAATTTACAATTCTTCCAGCGCCGCAATTTTCATATCTTTGAAATCAGGTGTATGCCCTGTCCAAATTCGTTCGGCTTCCACAGCCTGATGAATTAGCATGTCTAAACCGTTAATCGTTCTATAATTGTGTTTTTGCGCTAATTTCAAAAGTAGTGTTTTTTTAGGGTTGTAAATAACATCATAAACAATTGCATCCGGCGGTAATGTAGTTAATTCTCTTTCTTCTACCGGAGTATACCCTACTGCACTACCGCTCATCCCAATAGGTGTTGCGTTCACTAAAATATTTACATCCGACAAATCTCGAATTCTGTCAATCTGATATGCATTAAATTCAATCGCCGGAAATGTTTTACGCAAATATTCCAAAAATTCAATACTGTTTGCAACATTACGCGTATAGATTTTGAATTCTTTCACTTGACTATGCGCAAGCGCAGTAATAGCAGCTCTTGCAGCTCCGCCGGTTCCGAGTATTCCTGCTGTTTTACCACACAATGTAATATCTTTAGGTATTGCATTCTTGAACCCTGAAGCATCCGTATTATAACCTTTTAACATTTTTGTTTCAAAATCAATTTTCACGGTATTAATAGCATGCGCGACATCTGCTGAAACATCTATTTCATCAACAAACATTGCAACAGGCAATTTCAAAGGAATAGTGACATTGAAACCGCTATAACCATTCGTTTTTAAATATTTAATTCTGTCTACAAGCTGGTCAGGACGGGTTTCCAGTATGTCATATTTTGCATCAATTCCAATACTTTTAAACCCTGCATTGTGTATAAATTCTGACAACGAATGCCCCAGAGGATACCCTATCAAAGCAAATTTTTTAAGCTCACTAGCAGAATTATCAGTATGACCTCCGTATGAAACAGTATTTTCTTGCGTAACCAATTTTGGGACAAAACTACTGCTTATAACGGATGAAACAGAACTTATATTTTGAGGTAACGTATTTTGCTCCGGCTCAGGACCTGACATATTCCGTTCTTTTTCAAGTTGTTCTTTTAACTCCGCAAGAGTAATGCTTTGCCCTTGCGCTTTCATTTGTTTATAGCGTTCGTAAAGTTCTTTGTCGACAGCCATAGGATTAAAATTTACCCTTCTTTTTTATACCCGCATTTCATATTTGAACAGCAAATAGTTTCTCCGTTTTTCAGAACTTTTTTAACAAGCAAACTGCCGCAAGCAGGACATTTTTCCCCCGTAGGCTCGTTCCACAAAACAAAATCACAATCAGGATATTTGTCGCAGCCGTAAAAAACTGTCCCACGTTTTGATTTGCGTTCAACGATTATACCTTTCCCGCATTTTGGACAAACTACACCTGTTGATTTTCTGTAAGGTTTTCTGTTTCCGCAATCAGGAGAAGTACATTCAAGATATTTTCCGTAAGGTCCTGTTTTAAAAACCATATCAGAACCGCATTTTTCACATTTTTCTTCACAAATTTCATGAGCAGTTGAGCCGTCGGAATTTTCTTCATCCTCCGCGCTCTCTTGCAAAACATTCAGTGACATTGCTGTTTTACATTCAGGGTAACCTGAACATCCTAAAAATTGTGAGCCTGCTTTACTTGTACGCAAAACCATAGGCTTGCCGCAATTAGGGCATTTTACACCGGTTGAAATTGTTACCTTTTGCGCAGTTTTCATCACTGCATTTACTTCATCCATAAACGGTGTATAAAAATCATTTAAAACCTTTAACCATTCGACTTTTTTATCTGCAATCTCATCGAGCTTTGCTTCCATTCCGGCAGTAAACTTATAATCCATAATATCAGAAAACTCATTCACTAATTGTTTAGAAACAGCTCTGCCTAATAAAGTAGGAAAAAGTGCTTTATTTTTCTTTTCCACATATTTTCTTGTCTGAATTACCGTAATAATTGTAGCATAAGTTGACGGTCTGCCTATGCCGTATTCTTCAAGAGCTTTAACTAATGAAGCTTCGTTGTATCTTGGCGGCGGCTGCGTAAAGTGCTGTTTTGGCTCAACTTTACGGCAAACGACTTTATCCCCTTTTTCTAAATCCGGAATTTTTAAATCTGCCTCTTTTGCATCTTCTTCATCATCGTCATTATAAAGAGTCAAAAATCCGTCAAACATTACCTTGCTTGTGCCGGCTTTAAGTGTATAATCCCCCGATTGTATCTCGATAGTTTTATTTGCAATTTCGGCAGGAGCCATTTGGGATGACATAAATTTTTCCCAAATAAGTTTATAAAGTTTATACTGGTCATTATCAAGATATTTCTTAATACTGTCAGGAGTACGCTCAGGATACGCAGGACGAATTGCTTCGTGCGCATCTTGAACATTTTGCTTACCTTTTGCATAAATATTAGGTTCTT
>CADBQQ010000122.1 GCA_902796825.1 uncultured bacterium | reverse complement strand
GAAAATGATGCTGTCGTAAATTACGGAACAATTACAATCAGTGATGTTAATTTTCCTAATGTTAACGAACGTACAATTTTAAAAAATGACGATTATGCAGTCCCGATTATAAGTTCAAATTATAAAAATACGGCACTTAGAAGATCTGTTAATTTTGCAGTGCCAAACAGAACTTTAATGACTCCTATTTTCAAATATAATACTGCCTATGGCACATTGGATGACGGAAGTATTGGATTTGGCTTATCAAAAGCAGGAAGCGGGGGATATGACAGTTTCAATCCTGCTGTTGTTGCAGCGCCTGTAGCAGCACAGCTCGGAGGTTATTTGTCTCAACTAAATTCATATGATGAAGCCTTCAGAAATCTTGATATGAAGATGTTAATGAACCAAGAAGAACGAAAAGCATACAAAATGGCTAACAGATATGCATCAGCCGGAGATACACCAAAAGTATTTTCTCCGACATATTTGCCGGAAGAAGATAGTGCTGCATGGTTCAGACCTTACACATCTTTTGAAAAAGTTAGTTTGAGAAACGGGCCAAAAGTTGGAAATAATATGTATGGTTCATTCTTTGGCGTGGATTCTCAAATGTATGAAACAAAGAATGGATGGGATCACCAGTACTCTCTATATGCCGGTTATAATGGATCTCATCAGTATTATGACGGAAATTCAATATACCAAAATGGTGGAACTCTTGGTGCAACAGGAATCTTCTATAAAAATAATTTCTTTACTGCATTGACCGCAAATGTTGGTGCAAGCGTTGCAGAAGCCAATACGATGTATGGTTCAGAGAGCTTCCCGATGTTAATGGCGGGTGTTGCATCAAAAACCGGATATAATTGGGAATTAGCGCATGGCAAATTTATAATTCAGCCAAGCTATATGATGTCATACACATTTGTAAATACATTTGATTATACAAATGCTGCAGGAGTAAGGGTCAAGTCAGATCCACTAAATGCAATTAATATAACACCTGGAATTAAATTCATAGGTAATTTGAAAAATGGTTGGCAACCATATGTAAGTGTTCAAATGGTTTGGAATATAATGGATAAAACCGATTTCAAAGCTGCAAATATTGGATTGCCGTATACAAGTGTAAAACCATTTGTTCAATATGGACTAGGTTTACAAAAACGTTGGGGTGAAAGATTTACCGGATTCTTCCAAACAATGATAAGAAATGGCGGAAGAAACGGTGTTGCACTTTCAGCAGGTTTCAGATGGGCATTAGGTAAAGGTAAGGATGTACAAGACAAAGCTCAAAGTGAAATAGAAACAAGCAAAAAGATAATAAAGCCATCTAAAGAAAAGGTTAAAAATGAAGTAAAAACAAATAACAAAACAGTTAAGCCTTCTCAAGAAAAGGCTAAAAACGAAGTAAAAATTAATAACAAGACAGTCAAACCTTCTACAGAAAAGGTTAAAAACGAAGTAAAAATTAATAACAAGACAGTCAAGCCTTCTACAGAAAAGGTTAAAAATGAAGTAAAAACAAATAACAAAACTGTTAGACCTTTTAAAATAAGGCTCAAAGTAATACCAGAAAACCACAGGAGAAGAAAATTATAAAGCAACTCTCACCTGAGCAAAGACGTAGAATTTATAGATAAGATAAAACTATTTTTCGGAAATTTGCGTCAATATTTTGCTTTTTACAAATTGTGGTGAAAAATATGGATTACAATTTTTATTTTACTGTTAAATGAAGAATATTATTTTGAAAGGATATCGCTTTCTTGAATATAAACAGGAGTGTCCAGTTTAAATATAATTTTCTTTCCTGCTTTTAATTTATAATTCAATCCTTTTGCCATTGAGCTTATCAACAGTCCAAAGCCTTTGCATGTTCTTGGAACTACGACCAAGCCGACAACGGTTACTGATTCTATTGCAACTACGGCAACGCTTATTGCAGAAAAGGTTACTATACCTATACTTGCAGGAATTGCTCTAAGGGTATTCAAAATTTGAGGAGCTTTCAAATCGCTGCCGTTTTTAGGTTCCATTCTTACGGTATAAACTTTTTCGTTCGGGAAAATTATTTTGTCGATAACAATGTAACCTCTTGCTCTTTTGAACACAGGTTCACTTTGTTTAATTTTCTTGAATTTACCGGCAAATCTTGTATGTTCCGGCAAAATTGTTCCGTTAGATGCCTTGACCTTTGAAACCAATCTGAAATATATTTCATCATTTAAATTTGATTCGTTTATGTCAATATCGGATTCAGGTTCAAGTGCGTATGTGTTTTTAGGACTCAAGAATATTTTTTCGTCTTCAACATTTGCAGTAAAAACAGCGGAATCTTCTTCCTGATAACCGTATTCTTCAGCCAATGCCGGCCCAACTGTAATAAAGTTTATTAATAAAATTAATACGAGTGATACAAATTTTTTCATTTTTCTTCTCCTAAATACTAATCCAACCTGATTTTAGTATATAAAAAAAACAGAAAAAGTAAAGTTTGTATTAAAAAATGTAGGGCGGACTTCAGTCCACCAAAGACGAAGGTAAATTACGTATTTATATTAAAAATCGTCATCCTCCTCGTCATAATCGTCAAAATCTTCTTCTTGTCTTTCTTCTATGAAATCCTGAAGTCGTTCTCTTGCAAGCTCCATTTCATAAAGATAATCGTCAAGAATTTCGCGTTCTCTTTCTTCTTCCTCATATCTGTCGTACTCATCCAAAACATCTGCAACGAACATACCGCCCATTAAAAATGACATAAAATCCATAATTTGACTCCTTTATTTGTACTTACAT
>CADBQQ010000121.1 GCA_902796825.1 uncultured bacterium | reverse complement strand
CTCCGCGTCTTTGAGGACAATTCATCAAAGCTGGAGACTTAGTTTTTGAAATAAGCTTTTTACGTTCAGAACGTACAAGCTGACTAATAGTTGGCATAATTTCTCCTTTTACCAATTTGCCCATTACATAAGCATAACTAAGAAAGCTTGGGCGTCACCTTCTATGCTTTTACTATTTATATCTGCCTGTTTTCCGAGGTATAAACATACCCCCAGCACGAATCTCGGCTGATACATAAATATCAAACATCAAGCAAAATCAAATGTCAACTGTTATTTCTTTCAATTATATTTGAAATGTATGGTATTCTCGGATATTTACCGCCAAGCGATACTAATGCCATATAGATAAACAAACCAAGTACAACAACCTGAATTAAAGAATACTGGAAAAATATTGGGCGATTAAATATTAATTGTATCCATGAAACAAGAATTTGAATTATCGGTATATGAGATAACAGACTGAATACCAAACCAAATACTAAACTTATCACATAATATGCAAAAGCAATAAAAATTGCCTGCAAGATATTATATCTTAAAAACGGGGATAACTTGCGTTTTAAAAAGAAAAATATTATTGCATAAATAAATCCGACCCATCCGGCTGAGACATAAGACAAAAAAGCAATCGCTCTATCTGAGACTGAAACATGGTATCTGTTAGTCATTTTGCCCCCTTACGGAATTCACGTAATCCTCCATAACATGGCTATATATTAACCTGTATTCATCGTTATCCGGAGAAATGCTGATTGCAGCGCGATAAGCCGCAACGGCTTGTTCAATATCATTATCCAGATAATGAGCGCTGCCTAACAGAGCATAAGTTTGCGAGTTGTTTGGTTCAACCCTTAAAGCTTGCTTATACATATCTATAGACTCTTTTATATTGTCTGTTCCGGCTAAAAGATTTGCAAGCAGCATATACGCATCGGCTTTTTTAGGATTAATTTCAATTGCCTTTTCGTATAAAGCCCTCGCCAGTTTATAATCCTTAAATTCTGTAGCGGAAATAGCATAACAAATATAAACCCTGTATAAATCACCTTTAAGAGTCAAGGCTTTTTCAAAATATGCAAAAGCCTGCGCTCGGTCCTTCATTACAGTCAAAGCATTTGCTATACAAACTGCAACCATGTCATTATCAGGAGCAAGAACAAAAACTTTTTTAAACAATTTTAGCGCAGTTTCATATTCATAAAGTTTAAAACATACATTTCCTAAATCGATTAAAGAATTAACATTTTCGGGATTTATTGAAAGAGCTTTTTCATAATAAGCTTTTGCTTCCACGTAATCCTCGTTATCTTGATATAACAAGGCAATAGCATTATATATTTCAGAATTTGCCGAGTTTAAATCAATTGCACGATTGTAATAGAAAAGAGCTTTCGAAAAGTTCTTCCATTCAGCATAAACATTTCCGATATTGTAATAAATTAAGAAATTTTTAGGATTAATAGTTAAAGCTTTGTTGTAATATTCAAGTGATTTTCTAAAATCTCTTTCATAAAACCACAACGTACCCATACCGACAAGCGCACGCACATCTTCTGGTGCGATATCTAAAAGGCTTTTTAGTACAGACATTACTTTTTCATAATTTCCTTGTTCCAGATAAAGCTCCGAGAGTTCATGATAATACTCAATATTATTCGGCTCCTTAGCCATTTTTGCAACAAGTTCGCCAATCTTCTTATTTATTTCAATATTTTCCATGTCTTTTATTTTACTCTTTCTTATAAACTTTGTAAAGGATGTAAAGACTTTACTTTTAAGTTTTATTATATACAATAGGCTTATAAGGAGAGTTTTTAGGGATGATTAAATTTGATTGCAAAAATATTGATATTCAAACAATTGGTTTTGAAAACGGACTTAACATTGAAGAAGAATTTAACAATTACAGCAATCAAATTAGTGCTATTATATCAGATTTGAACAAACGAAAAGATTCCAGAGGAGAATGGCTTCAATGGATGAATTTAGGTTATAGTGAAGAAACCGCATGGTATGTAAAAGAATATGCCGCAATGGTTCAAGGTCGGTTTGACAATATACTTATACTGGGGATAGGCGGTTCTGCGCTTGGCGGAATTGCAGTGACTCATGCGCTTTTAAAACCTTACTGGAATTTACTTTCAAAAGAACAAAGGAACGGTTTCCCTAAAATATTCTTTTTGGACAATATTGACCCCGATGCAATTACATCATTATTAAGTTTTATGGATTTAAAAAAGACTCTTGTTAATGTTATTACAAAATCCGGCGACACGCTGGAAACAATGGCACAATATATGATTGTCAAAGATTTGCTTGAAAAAGAACTAGGAGACGATTACAGAAAAAATATTGTTGCAACAACAGATATGCGCACTGGCATTTTGAGACAAATCGCCGAGCAAGAGGGTTACAAAACTTTTGTTGTTCCTGATGATGTCGGGGGGAGATTTTCAGTATTTTCTGCCGTTGGCTTATTACCGTTTGCACTTGTAGGTATTGATATCGACGAAATTAGAGCAGGTATAAAAGATATGGATCTTGCTCTTAAAAATACCGATATTCATAACAATGTTGCCGCTCAAAATGCTTTAATTCACTATCTTATGGATATTAAACAGGGCAAAAATATAACTGTTATGATGCCGTATTCAAGCAGACTTAAATTTGTACCGGATTGGTTTGCTCATTTGTGGGCGGAATCACTTGGGAAAAATGAAACACTGGAAGGAGTAAATTGTCATATTGGTTCAACACCAGTTAAAGCTCTTGGAGTTACGGATCAATATTCTCAAATGCAGCTGTATAACGATGGACCTAACAATAAAATTATTGATTTTATAAGGGTAGAAGAATTTGATAACAAGCTTGAAATACCTAAAATATTTGAATATACCGGCATTGGTTATCTCGGCGGGAAAACAATGAATAATTTAATGAATGCCGAAGCAGATTCCACCAGAGTAACATTAGCCGACCATTCAAGACCCTCTGTTACTGTCACTTTACCAAAAATTGACGGCTATCATATTGCACAGTTACTATATATGTACGAAGTTCAAACAGCAATTGCGGGAGCTTTGTATAACGTTAATGCATTCAATCAACCTGGTGTTGAACAGGCAAAAAATTATACTTATGCTTTAATGGGCAGAGCAGGTTATGAAGACTCTGCGGAATCATTGAAACTTAAAATGTCCGTTATTCAATAATTGACATTTTTTCAAATTCTCTTAAAATTATTCAAGGTTTAAATTTATGAGAAAAATTTTTCAAATAATTTTATTTTTCATTCTGTTGTCCGGAAATACTTTAGCGCAAGATACAGTTCTAACAGGCTCAGTATCAATGGTTCCTAAATCCTTTTACGGAACATGGCGGGTTATATCTAAATTAAGTGATACAGACTCTCCGACTCTTTTTAAAAAATCAGGTGTAGACTTATGGAACTTATCGAGAAGTTACGACGTCATTAATTTAAGTAATCCGTTCAACGGAGCAAAAGCCGAAATTAAAATTGACAAAGTTGAAGATAATTTTGTAATTTTTAAGAAAACCGGCAAAAACGGGAGCAAAGTTCTAACTGATATTGTTGAAATAAAAATAAATAATGATACTTTTTCAGGAATTGACAAATTAAAGTTAGATACTTATGTTAACGGAAAAATAATGAAAACAGAAACGGCAGTTTACACTCTAAAGGGTGAAAAAATTGCCGGAGATGTAGATTGACTTATTTTGGGTTGAGGAGAAAAATTATGGAAATATTGGAGTTTGATACAGTCATATTAGGAGGAGGTCCTGCAGGGTTTTCAGCAGGTATGTATGCCGCTCGCGGTGCGGTTTCAACAGCAATCATAGATACAAATATCATGGGCGGTCAGCCATCAAATTATCTGGAATTAGAAAACTATCCGGCAATGAAACGTATCGATGGCTTTGATTTAATGGAAAAATTTGAAGAACACGCAGACATGTTCGGTGTAAAAAAATTCCCTATGCAAGAAATTGAATTTGTAGATTTAGTTTCAAATCCTAAAGTCATAAAGACCAAAGAATACGAATTCCGTTCAAAAACCGTAATTATTGCAACAGGAGCAAAGCCTATGAAGTTAGGCGTCAAAGGCGAAGCTGAATATACCGGACGAGGAGTCAGCTATTGTGCTGTTTGCGATGGAGCTTTTTATAAAGATAAAGTTGTTGCCGTTGTTGGTGGAGGAAATTCTGCCGTTGAAGAAGCAATATATTTAACAAAATTTGCCTCTAAAGTTTATATTATACACCGCAGAAATGAACTAAGAGCAGATAAAATCATTCAACAGCGAGCTTTTAAAAACCCTAAAATTGATTTCATTTGGGACAGCGTTGTTGATGAAATTAAAGGAATTGAAAAAGTCGATAGAATTGCAATACACAATGTAAAAACAAATCAAGCTTCTGAAATAAAAGTCGACGGAATATTTCCATATATTGGCATTACCCCTAATGTTGAATATTTTAACAGCCAAATAAAACAAGACAGCAAAGGATTTATTCTTACAGACGAAACTATGAAAACTTCAATTGACGGGGTTTATGCAATAGGCGATGTACGCAATACACCGCTAAGACAGGTTATCACGGCAGCCTCTGACGGTGCCGTAGGAGCAGTATACGCTGTTAAATACATTGAAACATTAAAAGAAATTACTGTTTAAATTTTTTTTATAATAAAGCAAAAAATTAAATGTTCGGACTTAATATTTTTAATGAAGCTTCTTCCTGTAAGTTATAAAATCATAAACCCGAACATAAATTCCGGTTCAAATTATCGTTCTTTTAACAAATTTACAGATATAAACGATACTTTTGAGCCAACGTTTACTGCGTATGAATACTCAGAAAAAGTTAATCTTTCTCAAGCGCAAAATATATCCGGAATACATTGTCCGTCTTGCGGCATAAGAATGTTATCCCAGCAAGACTACGAAAAATTAATTGAAAGAGCTGATAAAATAGAAACTCCTCAAGAATTAATAGAACTTTTAAACGACTATAAAAGGTATATCCCTAATAACATGCGTCAAATTCTTTCAGGAACAGAAAATGGCGAATATGAAAATCTAACTGTTTATGACTTTTTTCAAATTCATAAAAAAGAAGCACACAAAAAAAAAAGAGAAAGAATACACACCGCTAAAGACTATTTGCGAAAATATGCAGAAACGTTGCCTTATGATAAAAAAGAATTTGTTCTAAAATCTCTTGAAGATATCCATTCTTATCAAGCCTACAAAATTTATAAAGAAAAAATATTGGATATCGAGAAAAATCTTGAATTAGACAAATGTACTACAGGAAAAATAAACAATATTGTCCTGCGTAATGTAGCATCAAGCTGTTATTATTACGACTGCTGTTTTAATACTTCTGATTTAAAAAATGAAGGCAAAAAAATTTCTGATTTAAATCCAAATGAAATAGCAAAAAGATTAATTGCAAATATATTCAAAAATTCTGTATCTCAAACAGATTACCTTGATAAACATCCATCCTATTTGGATAACCCTAACAATACAATATTAATATGCAATTCATGCCATGAAAACAGCAAAGAAAAATTAATGTTCTGGCGCAGTCAAAATAATTCACACCTAAAAGATAATATTTCATTATATCTCGGAGATTTAGCAAAATTGATGGGACGCGGTAAAATTGAAAATGCAAATGACTATATTCGTTATGTATGTGATATTTCTTCAATTGGTTCAAACGGAAAAATTAAATTCGATGAAAAAGAAATCATGCGTTTGAGAAAGGTTAAAACATTATCCTCACGTCATGAAGATTTTGCACCCATTGAGCAAACAAAAGTCGACATTCCGTGCGCTTGCTGCGGTTCAGTAATGCTGCCTCACTCTGTAAGAATAAACATAATAGAAGAAATGAAAAAATGCGAAACTCCTTATGATTACGCGCAAATTCTTAAAAAATACGACAAATACATCGGCCATTACGGTAAAGAACCCGCCAATATTTTTCTTAATATAATCAACAATAATCCTAATATCCCAAAAGATAAATTCCTCAAAAAATTCAGACAAAAAATAGATAAATACTCCGCAATAGGGACCCGAAAAGCTTTAGAACGTTATATGGATAAACGCAGCTATTATTTTACGCACCAATCCCCAGAAGTTGTTGAAAAATTCGACTTAATCAATGCAAGAATTCGAAATTATATTAATAGCGGGGAATTCAAAAATTACAACTACCTTGAATTATATGAGAACTGTCTGGGAGATATAGATATTACCGAAAACGGGCAAAAAGCCGCTTATAAATTATTAACAGATTTAAAAGAAGTTGCTCATATAAATTCCATATCAAAAATATCAGAATATGATGAAAATGACAAAGATGAAATATATTCTATTGTATTCAAAATTTTCAGATCTAATGTCGCTACTGCTGATCACCTTGTTGCAGCCGTAAATGGCGGAGACAGCTCAAAAGACAATCTTATCGGTTTATGTAAAGGATGCAATACACTTGTAAAATCAAAGAAAAATATATATTCCTGGTACAGTCAAAATTATAATGTACGCACAAACCTTAGAAAACAACTTCACATAATTGACGACATGGCAAAAGCAGGGCAGCTTGAGGGTTACAATGACTGGGCCAAAAAGATTGCTCAAACTATGTATGAAAATACCTACAGAAAATATGATATAAGAGAAGAATTTGATTGATATAAAGAAAATATTAATATTTTGCAAAAGATATAAAGATTATGTAAGGAAATCCGATTTTTGTTTAAATTCAATTTATAATTACAATGTTGATACAAATTACATGGAGATAATTATATGCAAACTTTAGAAGAAATGCTAAATAATGTAGATAACAACAATAAAAACATTGTAGAAAACGAATTAGTTAGTATCGGAGCATCAGTAGTTCCTGAATTGGTTAACGAATTGCAAGTTGTTCGTGGTTTAAAAAGGGGTGTTGTTGCTATGACTCTTATAAGATTGGGCAATGCTTCCGTTGAATATCTAAAAAAAGCTGCAAAAGATAACAAAGATTTTCAATGGGTTGCAGAATATTTGATTAGAGAAATTGAAGGTTCTGTGGCCGCTTAAAAAATTAGCAAAACATATAGTAAAAATCCCGAATTGTATTCGGGATTTTTTATGCTAAAATCACAGTATTATGAAAAATATCGACAGTTTTAAATATACCTGCTTATTTGGCGGCGGAGCAATTAGAGGAGCCGCACATGTAGGAGTGATAAAAGCTTTGAATGAACTTGGGATTACACCATCAGTTTACGGAGGTTCTTCCGTTGGGTCAATTGTTGCGGCATTATGGGCGATAGGTTATACTTACGAAGAATTAGCTGAAATATTTTTATCCGTAAATTTTGAACTTTTTAGAGATATTTCGTTCGGATTTAATACTAAATTTGCGTTCAGCAAAGGAGAAGTTTTTTTGAATTGGTTTCGGGAACTTATTGAAAAAAAATTCTACGGCGAGGCTTATGATAAAGATAATAACCAGCCAGTGCGCTTCAAAGATATAAAAAATAATCTTGTAATTATTACAACAAACATGAAGGATTTTAGCTGTAACGAATTTTCTACATTTGCGACACCGGATTTTGAAATCGCGCTGGCGGTAAGGATTTCTTGCTGTATGCCGGGACTTATGCGAGCGGTTAATATTGACAACAAATTACTTGTTGATGGAGATTTAATGAAAGGCAAGCCAATGTGGTCTCTTTCTAAAAATTTAAAAAATTCAGATACAAGAATTCTTGAAATCCGATTGGAAGGTACTTTTGACGGCTCGGACAACAAGCCTATTGAATATGTAAACGGAATGTATACCTGCATGACATCTTCTGAAACAGATTTTGTTCGCAGTATTTACAAAGATTGCGACAACTACGATTATCTGGTTATCAATACAGGAAATGTCGTTGTCGTCGATTTTAATTATCCTGAAGATAAGCGTAAACAAATTATTTCAGACGGATATGCACAGACAATGGAGTATTTCAAATCGTATTTACCCGAAAAGAAAAATAATCTTTGCAACATATACTTATCAATATTAGATTATTTGCGCAAAATCCAAGAATATATGCTTCGCAGCAAATACAACGCTGCTAAATCTGTAACCGGAGAATTGTTTATTTATTTATCTGATTTTGCAAAATATACAGATACAGACATGTATAATTCTATAAAAGATTTCCAAAAATTATTATTTAATAATATAAAAAGCGGTCTTTTAGGGTACAGTGTATGCTCAGATAAAAGGGTAATTATGGACAATTTAGACAGCTTAATACTAGCATTGACTGAAAGAATAAATGAATTTCAAAAATTTTTAACTAAACTTTCTGTTTGACATTGATTTTTGTTTATTATAGCATGGTTTGGCGACATTGATAATTAAATAGACATGTTAAATGCTCCAGTGGCACTCTGCCGAGCAAAACAATCCTGCGAATTGTTTTGCGAGAGGCAAGGTAGACGCAGGGAGCGGATAGCGACAT
>CADBQQ010000120.1 GCA_902796825.1 uncultured bacterium | reverse complement strand
GTTTCTGCTTGGTTGTTCGCAATAAACGGCATTGCAGGCGGGTCTCAACGCCCCGCCTTTCAGCCTCTGCTCACAATCCGCTTTCTGACCGCTTTCTTTGCCCGAACAAAGAAAGCGGTCTAATACATGATAACTATTATTTATTTAATACTGATAAACTGTAAGTTGGGCATTCTTGCCCAACACCTGCTATTATGCTAATATTTAATAAGGAAAAGAGGATATTTATCATGACAAAACTTGAAGAAAAAAACGTTTTATTCGATCCCGGATTTGCTCAACATACAACAATTCTTTCAATTAGCTCAGATATTATTTACAACTCTATTAATAAAATCAAAAATTTTAACCAGAAAAAAATGAAGTTTAAAATGCTCTACCCGCAAATTTTAAAAATGACTGAAAATAATATCGGTTTTTGCTTAGGATGTTTATTGTGGGCTGTTTACATTAAAAACACGGAAGAAAATACAGAAATCAAAGGAAATCCTTGTTTTGGCGACACTTATAACGAAGCAGAAACTGTTGAAGAAATAAATTTTTCAAAAGATTTCTTCAATAAAATCAAAAAAGATACAAAATACTATCTGGGTCAAGATTACGACATCAATCCTCTTTATATAAAAATACTTGATATTTACAGAGAATTTTTAATTATTAATAAAAATTTTGTAAATACAAAAACAACCGCAGATTTAATAATCCCGCAAGATTTAAAAACTCCTGACTCAAATGAACTTGAAACAATTTATAACAAAATACAAGAAGTTATTAAATCTGGGAACTTGATTGACCTAAAAGAGGTTATTAATTTAATATGCTAAGAAACAAGCTATATCAAATGTTTATACTCGGGCTTGACGGCGATGGTTATAAAACCGCATTAAATCAGGATTTGGGCGGAGTTATATTTTTTACAAAAGATATTCAAAATGTTCAGCAATTTAAAAATTTGATAACCGATATTCAAAATAAAGCATCTTACCCGCCGTTTTTATCAATAGATCAAGAGGGCGGGAGAGTTGAACGCACCGAAAATATTCACGGCAAAAAAAAATACCTTAGTGCAAAATTTGCATTTGAACGCGGTAAAGACTTCTTAGAACAACAGACTCAAGAAATTGCAAGGGAGCTAAAATCTTACGGGATTAATCTGAATTTTGCACCTTGCATTGATGTAAACACAAATCCTGAAAATCCGATTATCGGAGAAAGAGCATTTTCTTCAAATCCAAACGATGTTATCACGGCAGAAAAAATCGTTTCCAATGTTTATCGTAAAAATGGAATTATTCCTTGTTTAAAACATTTTCCAGGACATGGAGATGCGAATGCAGACAGTCACCTTACTTTGCCTAAAATAGATTTGTCTTTAGAAGAAATGGAAGTTACGCATATCAAACCTTTTGCATCGGCTGTAAAAAATGGTGCAGAAATGATTATGGCCGCACATTTACATTGTACTTGTTTTGAAAAAGAGGCTATTCCAACGTCATTAAGCAAAAATGCTATAGATTATTTACGTAATAATCTTGGTTTTGATGGTGTCGTGATATCTGATGATATGGTTATGAAAGGAGTCAGCGCATTTGGAGAAGCGCAAGCCTGCATTATGGGGATAAAAGCAGGATTAAATATGTTTATTTACCGTGACAGCAAACCCGAAACAATTGAAATGATTGAGCAAGTATATAAATATGCTCAAAATGATAACGAACTTATTTCAAAAATAGAAAATTCTTATGAAAAAATAATTAATTTAAAATCAAGATATAATTGTAAAAAATAAAGACAGCAACCCTGCTGTTTTCAAAATCGCTTTTAATAACCCTGTTTTTATTTCTTTATTTCCGTGAACCGGAACAACTATTTTAGCTTCTTCGCCCGACTTTGCAAATACGTGATGAGCCCGGAAATACGTACCAACTTCCAACCATTTTCCTCTAACAATTTACATAATTTTTTCCCGGTAATATTTTTCATAATGCAATAGAAATAATTTCATCCCCATCTTCCGGAATATCTACCTCAAACCACGCTGTTATTGCTTCTGTTATATTCTTTTTTATTTCCTCAATTGTATCACCTTGAGAAAAGCAACCTTTTAAGGTCGGAACTTCAGCCCAGTAGCCATTTTCTTCTTTGTGTAAAACGACATTAAATTTAATCTTGAACCTCTTAAACATATTATAATATATTTTTCATAATTTTGCAATTCTTAGCTTAATAACTTGCACAAATATGCCATTATAATATAATTTACATGTAAATGGGAGGAGTATAAATGAATTTGGAACATATAAAAATAACCGATCCTCAAGTTGCAGATGCAATTGAAGAAGAACTTAAAAGACAACAAAATAATATAGAACTTATTGCAAGTGAAAATTTTACATCCCTTGCGGTTATGGAGGCATGCGGAAGTGTTTTGACAAATAAATACGCGGAAGGAAAACCTCATAAACGCTACTATAACGGATGTGAAAATATTGACGTTATTGAAGAAATTGCACAAAAACGCGCATGCGAACTTTTCAAAATGGCTCATGCCAACGTTCAACCGCACTCAGGCGCTCAGGCAAATATGGCTGTATTTATGGCAACAATGAAACCCGGAGATAGAGTTTTATCAATGGATTTGTCTAATGGCGGTCATCTTTCACATGGATCAGCCGTTAATTTTTCAGGCTTGTACTTTGACGTAAAATCATACGGAATTAACGAAAACGGTGAAATCGATTACGAAAATGTTCGTCAATTAGCAATTGAACATAAACCAAAATTAATAATTTGCGGAGCAAGCAACTATTCAAAAATTATTGACTTTAAAAAGTTCCGCGATATTGCGGATGAAGTCGGCGCGCTTTTACTTGCAGATATTGCTCATATTGCAGGACTGGTTGCAGCCGGTTTACACCCGTCTCCAGCCGGATATGCTCAATTTGTAACAACTACAACTCACAAATCTTTAAGAGGACCAAGAGGCGGAATTATTATGTGCGACGAAGAATATGCCACAGCAATTGACAAAGCAGTTTTTCCGGGAATGCAAGGCGGACCTTTAGAACATATTATTGCAGGCAAAGCAGTCGCATTGCTTGAAGCTTCAAAACCTGAATTTAAAGATTATGCATCTCAAATTATAAAAAATGCTAAAGCTTTAGCTCAAGGTCTTATGGATGAGGGGCTTGATATTGTCGGCGGAATGACAGAAAACCATCTTATGACACTGGACTTGCGAAAAACAGGCAAAACCGGTAAAGATATGGCAAATGTTCTTGAACGTGTAGGTATTACAGCAAACAAAAATACTGTTCCAAATGACCCGCAAAGTCCGTTTGTAACTTCAGGAATTCGTCTTGGAACACCTGCGGTTACAACAAGAGGTTTTAAAGAAGAAGATATGACAGAAGTTGCAAAAATTATTGCATCTGCAATATTTTCGTCAGATAATGAAATTGCACTAAACAATTTAAAAGAACGTTCTTTTAAATTATGTGCAAAACACCCGCTCTACTAAGGAGATACAACCATTATTATCAAGTTAACAAACACAAACGCACATATAATCGGCATGGTAATAGCCTATATTTTCGGGGTATTTTTAGTGCCGATGGTAATAAGTTTTTCTAAAAAAGAGGGACTTGTTGATTTGCCAAATGCCAGAAAAATCCATACAAAACCTATTTCACGAATAGGCGGAGTTGCAATTTGGGCAAGCACAATGCTTACTTTTTTGTGTTTGGTATTAATGAGTTATTACCCGTACGGGAAGTTAATGTCAGGGATTTTGCTTGGTAGCTCGTTAATGTTTTTGTTAGGATTAATTGACGATGTTTACGGACTCGGAGCGAAATTCAAATTATTACTCCAAATTACAATCGCAACAATTGTATATCTTCTCGGGGTGCAAATCACAAGTATTCCGTTCTTCAACGGAATGGAACTGGGGTTGTGGTCTTATCCGATTACATTACTGTGGATTGTAGGAATTTCTAATGCATTGAATTTTATTGACGGTGTTGACGGACTTGCAGGTTCAATTGTGACGGTAAATTCTATTACACTGGCAATTCTTGCAGTAACACTAAGCCCTCCAAGCCCGATAAGTGCATTAATCGGTTTTATACTTGCGGGTTCAATGCTTGCATTTTTGACGTTTAATTTCAACCCTGCAAAAATATTTATGGGGGATAGCGGAGCATTATTTTCAGGATTTTTGCTTGCAACAATTTCCATTACAGGCGTAATGAAAGGTGCGACTTTAGCTATTTTGCTTCCGTTTGTAGTTCTTGCTGTTCCGATTATGGATATTACATATTCAAGTTTCAGGCGAATTTTTAAAGGACAATCACCATTTGTAGCAGATGCGGAACATATCCACCACAAGCTATTGCATGCAGGTTTTTCTCAAAAGAATACCGTTGCAATTTTGACAACAGTAGCAATAGTTGCAGGTGCAATGGCTTGCTTGTTTGCCAATCGTTTTACGAGTTATAACGCGATAAAATACGATTTTGTTCTAACTCTAATTTTAGTAGGCATAATGTTTCTGCTAAATTTAATAAGGGTATTGACAAAAAAATAATTTTAATATAGAATGATTAAAAATCGAGAATTTGATTACTCAGTTTTGAATTTTTAGAATATTTAAGTGCAAATTCTTATATAAATACACAAAACCGAAAGCGTAGTGGTGTGTGCCGCAACGTAATAGCAAAAAAAATTATATTGAGTCTAATAAAATTAAACGACAGGTAGCGACCTGTCTTTTTCTTTTATGAAAAAAGTCGGTCAAACTTTATAGTCAGACCGAACTAAAAAAATATTTACTCACTGATACACACCGCACGCAAGCCGTCGTCGTCGCGGTCGCCGTCGCCGTACCACCCCGTGTCGTCTTCGTAGAAGCCCCTGTAGGATGCGTAGTCTGAACCGTAAGGCTCCGACGACCACAGGTAGAATTCAGACGCAGTGGATTCGATGCCGAGGGCAGCATATATGGTGTCCTTATTCTTCATGGTCAAGTCATAGACGTTATCCTCCCGCCCAATAGTTGCACCTCCGTCACTACTGTCGTAATAGAGTGCTGCGGCTATTTCACCGAGTTTTTCCATTGTAGGTAAACTTCCGCCGCCAACTTTTGAGCAATAGTCATTTGCTAATTGCCAGTAATCGTTGTAGGTGTTTCCATCCCGACTTGCTGTGAATGTTGGCATTGTGTAAGAACTGTCTACCGCTTGGATTAAAGTCAGCATGTCATCATTTGCCATTACAGCACCACTTGCGATACAT
>CADBQQ010000119.1 GCA_902796825.1 uncultured bacterium | reverse complement strand
TTCAACATCAATGTCGTCACTATGTTTTACGACTTTTATATCGTCTTTGTTCGGAAGTTCGGTTGAAGCGAAAATATTGTCAAGCGCTCCTTCAACTTCTGATGTTTTTTCAAAAGACGGAGCGGAAATTTCATTTGTAAATTCTGAAACATTAATATTTAAAGCCGCAGCGGCTTCAAGGGTTTGCGTTGAACTTGTACTTATACAAGCAAGTTTTGACTCCATAAGATCAATAAGCGCATTGATGCTTGTCAATTCACTTTCGGAAAGATTTATAGCGCCAAGCTTAAGACAAATATGTTTTCCTTTTGATTCGGGCATGTCAAGAATTCTTGAAAGCTCATAAATAATTTCGGAAATTTTTGCGGCATGGGCTAAATCCACGATAAATCCGTTATCTATATATCCCTTTTCCATTTTTCCCTTTCTTAAATATCACTTACATGAAAAAGGGTACACGAAAAAATTTCATACTTCAAGAAAATGTAATCAATTATTACGTTATTAAAGTTTATGCACTGTATCTGCTTACGGTCGAGGTGTACATTGCTCTGACTCTGCCGGCCCAAACTCCACCCTCACAGTAGTGTCTGCCTATTGCATCAAGGTTTGCAAAGTTAACCGCACCTACATCTGAATATCGTGTGTAACCGGCAAGATTTTTAATAGCGGCATCAAGTACTTTTTCGATAGTTGAAAAATATCCGAAACCTTTATCATTTTTGCCTAAATCTCCTGCGGCTCTGTAGCCCATAAAATTGTTGTGCATTGCAAGGTTGCTTGTTCCCCAGCCGGATTCTAAGCCAATAATAGACGCCACAAGCTGCGGTGAAACGTTATATTTACTACAAATACTTGTTACTAAAGCTTCTTAACCTGCTAAGCGCCCTTTAAACAATCCGGGTTTTAAATCAGAGTTTGAATCATTAATTTTCACATTGTTGCCTGCGGAAGATGAGGATATTGTAGATAAAGGTGCAGTCGATGCTGTGTAAGAATTATATTTTGCAGCACTTAAATTAAATACCGGCATAGGAATAGACGGTGCAGAGTATGATGCACCGTCTGCAAAATTAAGCGCAGAATTCGGCTGTGGAAAATTTATACCGCCGTAACCAAAACCGAACACTCCGAGTGTTTGAGGGGTGTTCAAGTTAAGAGTCCCAAATGCGGATTCAAACGGATTTGGATATGTCGTTTTGATATAGGCGCTCATATTTTGAATGGCGTTGTCTACGTATTTAAAATATCCCATTGTTTGATACCCGTTGAATTTTATGCAAGAAAAGTATTCTCATTTACATGTTTTGATGCTACTCTTGCACTGAGTTCGGATTTGGTAATTTTGCCATCATGATTTGTATCTGCCCCTTTGTTCGCATTGTAGTATGCTTCGCCGGCAGTTGTCAGAACTTCTCTGTTTGCTCTGCCCGGTAAAAAGATAAGAGTATACAAATCTCCGGCACTTAATCGCTTAGAATTAGCTATTCCGGCAGATTTTTTGCAATTAACAAGGTATTTTTCGACATAATCTAATTGTTCGACAGGCGACATCGCACGCAGTGCTGCCGTTGTAGTACCTAACGACCGTGCTGTTGAAGGCATAAATTGAATTAAACCTGTTGCTCCACCGTTTGGATTTACAGCATCGGCTCTTATACCTGACTCGGAATTCATTACAGCTAATAAATCTTTATAATCACAGTTTATTCTTTGTGCAATTTGTTTTACCCTTTCCAAAAATTCAGGACCATATTGAGAATCTTTGCCATGTCCTTTAAGTGTTGTTTCTACTCCACTTATAGCTGAACTGTTATATGCACCGATTCCTGAAGAAAAAGATGAAGTATTAGTATTTAGGCTAAATACAGGCACTGCAAATGCTGTTGAATTTTGATTTAACGCAGTAGAGTCAGCACTCATAGTTGAATTCATTGTATTTAGATGTGTACCGATTATATTTACACGGTCAATGTATTTAAAGTATTCCATTTCTCTTTTAATTCCCCTTTCTTTAAATTCCCCTTATATATATAAAGTGTAGAAGTATATAAAAATTGCATAATTTTTAAAAATTTGTTAACAAATATTAATAATTTTGAGTCATGGAGTTTAAGAAATTATCATGTTTATAATAATATTTGGTAAGGAAAAAGGTACTATTGTAATGTTCAACGAAACTAAAACACACGAGATTACAGTTGACGTTGTAATTTTAACTATTAAAAACAATGCACTTCAAGTGTTGCTTGTAAAACGCGAAAATGAGCCTTTCAAAGGTAAGTGGGCAATTCCGGGTGGATATGTAAGGTTATCTGAAAACCTTGACGAAGCCGCATTACGCGTTTTAAAAGAAAAAACTGCCGTAGATAATATTTATCTTGAGCAGTTGTATACTTTCGGTGACCCATTAAGACACCCGAATTCACGTGTAATTACTTGTGCATACTTTGCTCTTGTTCGTTCGGAAGATATTAAAATTGTATCTTCTCCGGATTTAGGATGGCACAAGGTAGAAGATTTGCCGGCACTGGCTTTTGATCACAAAGAAATTATACAATACTCGTTGAAAAGAACGCGCGAAAGGTTGGAAATTTGCCCTGTAGCTTATCAATTATTGCCGGAAAAATTTACACTGACTGAAATGCAAAAATCTTATGAACTTATAATGCAGAAAAAGCTTGATAAACGTAATTTTAGAAAGAAAGCGCTTTCAACTCACGGACTTATTGAATTGGAAGAATATACAAAACCATCTTCAAAAAGACCTGCGAAGTTGTATACTTTTGAAAATATCGAACTCAATTCAAAAAGAGCGCATTTTATTAAAAAAGGAGAAAAATAAAAATGGCTAATATATTATGGACAATAGCAACTGCATCTGCAGTGTTGTTAATAATTTTAATTCTTATGCATTCCCCAAAAGGTGATGGTATCGGCGGAATTGGCGGGACATCTCACATTTTTGCATCTCAAAAAAGCGCTGAAAAAGGTTTGAACAAATTAACAGGTATAGTTTGTGCTATTTTCATTATTTGTTCATTTTTAATTGGTTTTGGTATAGTAAAATAGTTTATGAACATACTAATTACAGGTGCATCTAAAGGTATAGGAAATGTAATTGCACAAGAATTAAAAAAGTGCGGGAATATTTTCGTGACTGCAAGAAATGAAAAAGCTTTGCAGGAACTCAAGCCTGCGGGATATTTTTTGTGCGATTTAGCAAATGAATATGAGCTTGCAAAATTGGGAGAATTTATTGTAGAAAATAGGATTGATGTTCTTATTAATAATGCAGGCGAATATATTTACTCCGATATAGATAAAACAACAATGAATAAGTTAAATCATATTGTTGCGGTTAATTTAAAAGCGCCGATTTATCTTATTAATAAAGCTGTACCTTATATGAAAGAAAAGAAATTCGGCAGGATTATAAATATCGGTTCAATCTCAGGAGTAATGGGGGAAGCGCATGCAGGGCTTTATTCTGCGACAAAATCCGGCTTGATAGGGCTTTCAAAAGCTGTCGGTTTGGAACTTGCAGAATATGGCATTACAGTAAACACAATTAATCCCGGTTGGGTCGATACAGAATTAGGCAAAAACTCAATAAATGAAAGTGATTTTTCTCAAGAAGAAATCCTTGACTGTATTCCTCAGCGTCGTTTTGTAGAACCAAAAGAAATTGCGGCGCTTGTCAAATATTTAATAAGTGAAGAAGCAAAAGGGATTACGGGGCAATCAATAAACCTGTGTGCAGGTTTGAGTGTCGGAATTTAAGAATGTAACAAACTTTACTTCTGTTATTTGAAAAATTTCATGTTTATGTGATAATTTCTGTAGTGCTAATATAAATAGCGATGTACACATTAGAATAAAAAAGAAGGAAAAGAAAAATGGGAAGACCAGCTCCACTAGAGAAAATTAGAAACATTGGTATTGCTGCCCACATCGACGCCGGAAAAACAACAACTACTGAACGTATTTTGTTCTATACCGGTAAAACTCACAAATTGGGTGAAGTTCACGATGGTGCGGCAGTTACAGACTTTATGGAACAAGAAAGAGAAAGAGGTATCACAATTCAATCTGCTGCGGTTACGGCAGAATGGAAAGGACACCAGATTAACATTATTGATACACCGGGTCACGTTGACTTCACAATCGAAGTTGAACGTTCTTTACGTGTATTAGACGGTGTTGTTGCTGTATTCTGTGCAGTAGGTGGTGTTCAATCTCAATCTGAAACAGTTTGGAGACAGGCTAACAGATATGAAGTTCCTCGTATGGTATTCGTTAACAAAATGGATAGAACAGGCGCAGACTTCTATCGTGTAGCAGAACAAATTAAAACAAGATTAGGTGCAAACGCTGTACCTATCCAGCTTCCTATCGGTGCTGAAGATAATTTCAGAGGATTAGTTGACCTTATGACAATGAAGGCTGAAATTTACACAAACGACTTAGGAACTGATATTAAAGAAGAAGAAATTCC
>CADBQQ010000118.1 GCA_902796825.1 uncultured bacterium | reverse complement strand
CTTCAGCAGATACTTCTGTGTCAGAAGTTACGCCTTCGCGTGCTTTAACTTTTTCAACTTCTGATTCAAAATATCGTTGTCTGTCCATTTCCCAAGCAACAGAACCAAACATTGTTAAAAATCTTCTGTATGAATCGTAGCAGAAGCGAGGGTTTTGAGTTAAATTAACCATTGCTTCAACAGTTTCATCATTCAAACCAAGATTGAGGATTGTTTCCATCATACCCGGCATTGAAACTCTTGCTCCTGAACGAACTGAAACTAATAACGGATTAGTTTTGTCGCCGAATTTTTTACCTGCTTGAGCTTCAACTTCTTTTAAATAATATTTAACTTCATCCATCAAACCGTCAGGCATTTTGTTTCCGTTGTTGATGTATTCCATACAGGTAGCTGTTGTAATAGTAAGTCCCGGTGGAACAGGAAGTCCTAAATTGGTCATTTCAGCGAGGTTAGCACCTTTGCCGCCTAATTCGGCACGCATTTTGGAGTTACCTTCTTTGAATAACCATACGCGTTTTTCTGTCATAATCGTTTTTCTCCTTTTGCTAGTATAATTATCACATTTAATACTTACTGATTAGACATTAGCACGAACATATTATATATAAAAGAGGTATAACAAATTGTTAAACAAGTTTACAATTAAGTGAATAAGGGAATAAGTGAATAGGGAACGAAGTTCTTTACAGTTTTTAATTTTATGTCAATATAGTACTTAAATGACATTAATAAATACTTTGTAAAGAACTTAATCACATAATCACTTTAATTTATTCTTTATCTTGATTTTGTTTTTCTTTATTAATTTTATGAACACGCAGGATTTCTTTTACATCTGCTGCGATTTTTTCTTCATCTTTAGTAAGCGAAGGTTTGCGTTTGTTTGAATTTAATACATTTGCAACATTCATCATTGCAAGAGAATTTAATGTTGCACGCAATACGGCACTTTGATCCATGTATTGATTTTCAGCGGGAGCGTCTTCCTCTTGGTGTTTTTGCTGGGCAAAATATTCTCCGCCTTGACCCATTTTTTCATCTGATAATTTTGCAGCTGTTCCGGAAATATCACCGCTTTTAAAATTGAAAGCCCCGCTTATTCCGAAATAACCGGCAGATCTGTTATCGACCATATTTTTATACCTTCTGCTTATGATAATGGGATTTTATTCCCGAATATCCGTGTTTATCATAATATCCTACATATTATAAAATATATGACAGGATATTAACTCGTATAAATATACTATTTTGCTATTTTGTAAATAAAAATTTACATTTAAGAAGTGATAAAGGAGAGAAGTGACTAAGTGAATAAGTTCATATCAGTTTTTTATTTTATGTCAATAGAGTACTTAAATGACATTAGTAAATCCCCCGAAATGAACTTATTCACCTAATCACTTATTCACTTCTCTCCTTTATCTTGAATAAATCCTCCAAACATGATATACTTTACATATAAACAGAGGATTTGTTATGAAGAAGATTAAACGCGGGTTTACATTGTCAGAACTGTTAATAGCTCTTGGAATTATAGGAATTTTGTCCGCAGTTCTGGTTCCGATTATTCAGAATTTAATGCCGAATAAAAATATCGTTATGGCTCGCAGAGCATTCAATGTTGCTCAAGCGGCAGTATATGACATGATAAATGACGAACTTTGTTATCCTGATTTAACAAGGGCTGCAGCAGAAGCTGACAGAAGAACGGGCTTTGATGACGGTGCAGGATATGAAAAATGTCAGAAATGGAATGCAAGTAAAAGTGATAGCGCCTCAAACAAGGCTAATAAATTTGCGGTTCTTTTTGCCGATAAGCTTGGAACTTCTGTTTCCGGAGCAGGTTATGCTTTTAAAACAAAAGACGGCATTGAATGGGAAATAGAAGCCGGAAGCGGGGGGATAAATTATATCAAAATTGACGTTAACGGATCCGGTAAAGGTGCGGATTGCTCTTTAAAATCAGAATGTGATTCTGATTGGGATAAATTCCAAATAAAAATTAACGTAAATGGAAAAATGGAAATCGGTAATGCTTGGGCAAGAAATGCCGTTAAAATTGATGAAGATTTCATTGGAACAGGCTCTGCGGATGACAAAGATGAAGCCGGTGATCAAAATTATATTTAAGTAACAGAGGTAATAAAATGAAAAAAATAGCATTTACATTGACAGAACTTATGGTTGCACTCGGGATAATAGGTATTCTTTGTGCCATTATGCTTCCTATAATATTTAATCTTATGCCGGATCAAAATACGATTATGGCAAAGCGTGCATATTATGCAATTCAAGAAGTTGTTGCGGATTTAATAAATGATGATGCATGCTATCCTGATTTAACAATAAATGATTCCGGTGCAAGAATAGGATTTGATGATGAAGCCGGCCATGATGGTTGTTCGGGATGGACTTCGGGTTCCAGTGCAAATTCTAAGTTCCAGACTCTTTTCCAAAATAGACTTGACGGCAACGGTTCCGGCGGTAGTTTTACTACAAAAGACAAGGTTCAATGGGATATAACTTTTGGTTCGGGTAAAAATACTTTTGACGGAACAAAAGATGATGCTGAATATTATGCTAATATTGTAGTTGACGTAAACGGATCTACAGAAAAGCCGAATTGCGGACAAACTACATCAGCATGTACGGACGGACGTACAAAAGGTTATGATAAATTTGCAGTAAAAGTATATGCAGATGGCGGGCTTGAAATCGTAGACGAATGGGCTAAGGCCGCTGTAGGAATAGATAAGGATATAACAAATGAAGAATAAGTGATTAAGTGAATAGGTGAATAAGTTATTAAGTTCTTTACAAAGTATTTATTAAAGTCATTGTTGTACTCTATTGACATAAAACAAAAATCTGAAAAGCACTCAATCACTTATTCACTTATTCACTAAAAAATAAAGCAGTCGGATAATCGCGCTTAAACCCTCTCCCGCATTTGCAAGCTTCGCCTTCGGCTTAGCAGCAACTGCTCCCTCTCACAAAGAGAGAGGGACAAAGAAAGGATAAGTGAGGAAAGTCCGTGCATCCAAGAACAGGCATCCGGAGAAACTCCGGGCGGTGTGAGCCGGCGGATAGTGCCACAGAAATGCAG
>CADBQQ010000117.1 GCA_902796825.1 uncultured bacterium | reverse complement strand
CCGGATGATATCTTTTAATAAGGCTAAGTCCTAAGTTGGCGCTTGTTGTAGCTCCAACAACGTTATAGCTGCTTTCAAGAGTGATTAATTCTTTGATTCCTCTAAGATGATTAGCGTTATCATCGATTAATAATACTCTTAATTTCTTACTAAAATCTCTCATCATTTATTCCCCCGTTTTTATGACTTACTTACTACACTATACATACTAGACTGTATAGCGGGTTTTGAAATCCATGTACTGATTGATAAATTATATTTTCAAGATTGAAGAAATTATCTAAACCTTTTGATTTAGAAAAACTCTCAATCATGCTCTACACCATGCTTTAGCCGCATGGTGTAGTTGCAGGGTTATAAATTTTCAAATAATATGTTTATATGAATAATTATTTTAAATAATCATATTGTAAAAGTATACTATATGTATGATTTATTATATTATTCGCCCAGAAGCAAATTGTCGATTAATCTTACTCCGCCGACTTTGCAGGCTATAAATACTCGCGTGTTATCAGTTGCTGTGGTTACAGCTTCTAAATCATTTTCATTCATAAATTCTAAATATTCAAGCTCGTGATGTTCGTTTAAGAATGCATAAGCTGTTTCTTTTAAGGCATTAACATCAGTTATTCCTTTTTTATAGCAAGATTTAATGTTATTCAAAATTTTGCTCAATGCCAAAGCGTAAGTTTTGTCCTCCTCTGACAAGTATTTATTTCTTGAACTCAGCGCTAATCCTGAATTTTCTCTCACAATCGGACAAGGTATTATTTCTATTGGAATGTTCAAATCTTTTACCATCTTTTTTATTATTATAAGCTGTTGAGCGTCTTTTTGTCCGAAAAATGCAAAATCCGGTTGAACAATATTAAATAATTTATTAACTACTGTACAAACTCCGTCAAAATGACCTACGCGGGATTTTCCGCAGAGTTTATTTGTGTAGAAAAACGGAGGAATAACGTATGTCAAAAAGTCGTTTGTGTGCATTTGCCCCTCGCCGTACATTTCTGACGGAGACGGAGCGAATACAATATCTGCATTTGCTTCTTCGCAGAGTTTGTTATCTGCTTCAAGAGTACGCGGATATTTGTCTAAGTCTTCTCCAGGACAAAATTGAATCGGGTTTACAAAAACTGAAACAACTACTTTGTCGCATTTTTCAACAGCTTTTTTTATTAAGCTTAAATGCCCTGCGTGCAAAGCACCCATAGTTGGTACAAGTCCTATGCTCAGCCCTTGTTTTTTCCAATTTTTAACGTGTTTTCTCACTTCTTCTATTTTGTGTAACAACATTCTTTTTCCCCTTCTAACAATGATTGCGCATCTTCACAAGACAAATGAAAAACTTCTTCATCATTAGGGAAGTTTCCGTTTTTAACATCTTCATTGTATTTTGTTGCGCATTCTGTTATAAGTGCTTGCATATCTGCGTATCTTCTTGCAAATTTTGGCTTAAAATCAGAGAATTTGCCGAATAAATCGTCGCAAACCAGAACTTGACCATCGCAATATCTTCCTGCGCCTATTCCTATCAAAGGAACGTTTACTCTTTCGTGAATGTATTTTGCGCTTTCTTCCGGAACGAGTTCAAGAACAACCGTAAATGCTCCTGCTTCTTCTAATTTTTTAACCTGTTCGCAAATTTGTTTTGTTGTTTCAATGTTTTTACCTTGAACTACAAATCCGCCAAGTAAGTTTTGAGATTGAGGAGTAAAACCTAAATGTCCAACAACAGGTATCCCGCATTCTGTTAAGCGTTTAACAAGTTCTATTATGTGATCGTTGCAGCCTTCTATTTTTACGGCATTTGCGCCTATTTTAATCATTTCTCCGCAATTTTTTATCGCAGTAGGAATATCAGTGTGATAACTCATAAAAGGCATATCTGCAACAACCATTGCTCGTTTTGCGCCCTTTACAACTGCCTTTGTAAAGATTGTCATTTCTTCCATTCCGACAGCATTTGTGTTTTCGTAGCCAAGAATTACCATTGCTACGCTATCTCCTACAAGAAGCATATCAATTCCTGCTTCATCAAGATATTTTGCGGTGGAGTAATCATAAGCAGTCAGCATTGTAAATTTTTCACCGCTTTCTTTCATCCTTTTTATGGTTTTTACTGTAACTTTTTTTATCATAATTATCCCTTCAATTCTTTTCTGAACCAATAGTAAACTGCACGTGCTACTTTTCCTGCGCTGTGTCTTACAAGTCCGTCTTTATTTGATTCAATAAGATTTTTTGCGCATATTTGAACGCCGAGTTTTTTTATTTCATTTGTATCTAATTTTATAGGGTAAGAGTTTGATTTTTGGTATTTATCTGCAAGGTTTTCCGGTATATAATTGTTAACAAGGACAGCATCCATAATTTTGTGACCGGAGTGCTGAATTAATGCTTTCAAGTGGTCGCTTACAGTATAATTATCAGTTTCACCGGGTTGAGACATTATATTGCAAACATATATTTTTTTAGCTTTAGATTTTGCAATTTCGTCAGAAATCTCTTTGATTAATAAATTTGGAATTACGCTGGTATACAAACTACCAGGACCGAGAATAATTAATTCGGCTTGCTTGATTGCTTCGATTACTTCTGGGAGAGCACGGCAGTTTTCAGGGTCAGAGAACAGACGTTTAATTTTCCCGCCTGCTTCAGGAATTGTTGATTCTCCGTGAACAATTCTTCCGTCCTCCATTTCAGCAACAAGCTTCATATCGTCAAGAGTTGACGGTAAAACTCGACCTCTGATTGAAATAACGTTGGAAGAAGCCTTGATTGCAGAAACCATATTCCCTGTAATTGCACACATAGCTGTTAAGAACAAATTCCCGAAACTATGCCCCTCAAGGCCTTCGCCGTTTTTAAATCTGTATTTAAATAATTTTGTAACCAAATCTTCATCATCAGCCAATGCGGTAATACAGTGTCTTATATCTCCCGGAGGAAGAATTCCTAAAGACTCTCTCAATCTGCCGGAACTTCCGCCGTCATCCCCTACAGTTACAACTGCAGTGATGTTGTTCGTTATATTTTTAATACCGCTTAATAACATAGATAAACCTGTTCCGCCGCCAACAGCTACAATTCTAGGACCGCGATTGAGCTTGCGCCTGCGGTAAAGATTTTCCAATAAAACATCATTATCTTGATTATCCATATCAAGCATTGACAGGTTTGTTTTCTGCCAGCCTTTAAAGAAAAATGCTGCGCCGAACATTATGAATGCAAATGCTAACCATTCGGTGGATATTTTTGTAGCTATTTCGCTTATAAATTGCATTGTGTAGTAAACAGGTTTGATATCAAACCATATTAAAATTCCTACGGTCATTAAGACTGTACCCATTAAAGTCAGGGCAAACCACCGTTTAACCTGTAATCCCGGAATTAACCATCCTACCTGTCTTGGCATTTTTATTTTCTTAATCATACTCATCCCTTTTTATACTGTCATTTTTCAAAACAAAGCCCGAAGAATATAACTGATTCTATTGAAAAAAAATAAGATCAGCCCTTTATATATTTACCCCTTCTCCGACCCAACCGGATTTTTGTGCGTTTTTATAGTTATAAGGCAGCGGTGTTATAATTTCACGCGCTTTAATTATAAGTTCTTTAGCGTTAGAAAGTTTGTTGGAAAAATGGATAGAATCCGCTTCCACAATTGTTTTACCGCCTGTGTTGTTTGAAACTTGAGAGTTTTGCAAAAGGTTTTTTAATCTCTGTATTGAAATTTCGGTATTTTCAAGATCTTTTGCGCTAAAATCAATATTTCCGTTTTCGTCATATATCTTTTCTAAGTGAACTTCGTGTGCTACTTGAATATTTTCTTCTTCGGCTACTTGCGCGAGGTTTTCTCCTGATG
>CADBQQ010000116.1 GCA_902796825.1 uncultured bacterium | reverse complement strand
TTCTTTTGGATCAACACCTTTCTTGATAGCATCCATAAATTTACCCATATTGATGAATTGATATCCGATAACTTCGTCATGTTTATCAAGACCAAGTTTAAGGATATAACCTTCTGTTAATTGAAGATATCTTACACCTTTTTGAGCAGTTGAGTGGATTGTACCACACATTGAACACAAGCCTTTGCCTAAATCTTCCAAACCGGCACCAACAGGCAAACCGTTTTCAGAGAATGCTGATTGAGTTCTTCCGTAAACGATTTGTAAGAACAATTCTCTCATTGCAACATTAATTGCGTCACAAACAAGGTCAGTATTCAAAGCTTCTAACAAAGTTTTACCCGGAAGGATTTCCCCTGCCATAGCCGCAGAATGTGTCATACCTGAACATCCGATAGTTTCAACTAAAGCTTCTTGAATAATACCGTTTTTAACATTCAAAGTTAATTTGCAGGTACCTTGTTGAGGAGCACAGCATCCGCAGCCATGAGTAAGCCCTGAAATATCTTTGATTTCTTTACATTTTGTCCATTCTCCTTCTTGAGGAATAGGAGCCGGACTCCCTTTTACCCCGCGTTTTACAGGGCATTTTTCTTGAATTTCTTGAGTAACTTGTATATTAGTCATTTTTTACTCCCTTCACCTTATATACGTCTAAATTTTACCCTGCTCAAAAAATTCCGTCAAGGAGATTGAACTTTTCAGAAAATAATGGTAAAATATATATATAATTTGCAAAAAGGAATGAGTATGAAAAATATATTTAAACGAGGATTTACTTTAAGTGAAGCGCTAATAACGTTGACGGTAGTAGGTGTTGTTGCAATACTTGTTGTTCCTGGATTAATTAAAGATACAACCGACAAAGCGAGAATAGCATTGCTTCAAAGCACTATTTCAAGCATACATAATGCTATACAAAATGAAATAATACGTACAGGAGCTAATAATTTAAAAAATACTAAATTGGCTACACCTGTAGAATTTCTAAAAACACTGGACATTTCAGAAGTAAGAAATGACGTATTAGCATTTGGTCATGGGGAAAATATGTCAATGAAAACATTGAATGGGGAGACAAAAACGCGTTCTTTTGCTTCTTATTTCGATATTGCTTCTGCGAAACTAAAAAATGGTGCAACAGTTCAAATGTTTCATTATAGCGATTCTTATTCTATTGCAATAGACATAAACGGAAAAGAAGAACCAAATATTATAGGTATAGACATTTTTCCTGATATAATTATTGGCAATATAAATTCTGATTTTACCAGGGAACATGTCGGTGACATAGGATATTGCGGGCATTTTGATGAAACTATAGAAAAATGTAAAGAAGGTAGTGGTTGTTATTGCCTTTTAGAACAATCCGGCTTTGACCCGCATTATTTAGACGAATAAAACAAGGAGATTAAAATGAATAATAAAAAAGCGTTTACTTTAACGGAATTGATCATTGCTCTTGGCATTATTGGCACAATCGCAGCATTAACAGTTCCAAGTATATTAAAAAATATCAACAAAAAAATTCTATCATCCCAAATAAAAAATACTGTCGCTTCAATTCAACAACTTGTGACAGACCAGATGGTTACAAAGAAAACAAAAATCCTGGCAGATACAGACTTTGCCTCTCCGGAAAGTTTACTAAGCAGTGCAAATTTTGAAATAAGCGGGATTTGCCCTAAAGCCGACACCGAAGATGACAATGCAGTGAACTGTTGGGCTGATACATACAAAGTTTTTTATGTTCAAAACAATAGAACAGCAAGTCAAAATATAACTACGGACGGCACTGTTCCAAATACAATAACCGCCATAAAATTAAAAAACGGCACAACAATAGGCTATTCTCTTGCATCTGAATCCGATGTACCTTCTAATGGGGAAGATGCTTACGGTAAATTCTATGTAGATTTAAACGGAACAGAAGAACCTAATATTGTCGGCAGAGACTTTTTTGAATTCTATTTGACTGAAAAAGGCAAACTTGTTGCAACAGAAGTATCCGGCACATGCCATGATCCTATATCATCTAATCTTGATGCAGCATTAAATTGTTTCTCTATACTGATGAACAACAACTGGAAAATGCCTGATAACGATGCCGACTATTAAAGTCGTAAGTTGGGCTTTCAGCCCAACACTTAAACCTCAATAAACAATCTTCTGCCAACGATATTTTGCTTGCCATTATAATATCCCGCAAAATATCCGCCCTTGACAGGTTTGTTTTGAGCATAAAATCTGTTAGAAAAACTACTGCTGTTATAACTTACAAAAGGATTGTTTCCAAATCCGCCGGAGGGCTGAGAAATCGGCGCTGAAACAGAATTCACACCCGTAGGGACTTGAAATGCGTTTGACAATAAACTTACTAAACCTGCCATAATCTATTACCTTTCTACAACAGTTTATTTAAGGATAAAAATCCTTTTGTCATTATTATAACAAATAATTTGTAAAAAATTTAAATAACTTAATAAAAATCGTACAGATTATGTAGTATAATCCGATTATGGAAGATGAAAAAATAAATATCTTGATAGTCGGTCACGGAAAAAGCGCACAAGCGCTAAAACAAAAACTTGAATCAAATACAAATGCCGAGAAAGTTTTTGTTAGCGATAACATTGACTTGCGCGAAAATGACGAAACAGGTTTATTAAAATTTGCATTAGAAAATAATATCAATATGACAATACCTATTTCAATGACAGCGTTAAATTCAGATATTGTATCATTTTTTCAGGCAAACGGACAGAATATTTTCGGACCAAACAAAAAATCATGCCAAATTACATTAAATAAAATTCAAGGTAAGAAATTTTTATACAAAATTCATGCACAGACTCCAAAATTCGGGATTTTTGACAAAACACAGCAAGCTCTTGATTATTTAAAAACAGCGAATTTCCCTGTCATAATAAGTACAAGTGACGGTAAAGACAGCATCACTTGTACTACAATAAGCCTTGCATCCCAATTTTTAAATGAAACTATTAATTTTCATGGTGAAACAGATATACTTATTGAAGAATACACCTACGGGCATAATTTTACGGTATATTTTATCACTGACGGCTATGGCGCAATTCCATTTGCTTCTGTAGGGGAATATAAATACAGTACATGCGAAAAAGCCGGAGCAAAATACGGGAAAGGGTGTTACATCCCTGATTTTCGTGTTTCACAAACAGTGATTTCAAGGCTTGAAAACATAGTGAATAACACCCTCAAAACTCTTGATAATAAAGAAAATCCATACTCCGGAATTTTAGGGATAAAATGCATACTCACAGGAGAAGATAAGTTTGTCGTAAAAGGATTTAAGCCGTTTTTTGAAGATTTTGAAACAGAAGCTATCTTACGAACAATTGATGAGGATTTAATCAAACTGTTTTATTCTTGTATCAACGGTTATTTTTCGGATGAATATAATCAAATTCAAACCAACGATATTTGTTCTGTATCCACAACCATAAAACATAATAATAAAGTTTTAACTCAAAGCGCACGCACAATAAAACGAGCAAAAGAATTACTCTCGGAAGAAATTGAAGATATTATCGTACGTTAAGGAATTTATGCACCTGCGGAATTAAACGGGTATTTGCGTATTTGTAAGTAAAACGATTAAGAATTTCCTGACAAAATTCAGAAGAAACACTCATAATATTTCCATCCATTTTAGGCTGCAATACAAGTTCTATATCATAATTTTTGCCGATATACGTGCAGAAATCAATTTCTTCTTGCGTTATATTTTTATCAAAAACAATTTTGGCAAATGTATTGAGTCCCTCGCAATTTTTAAAAAATTTTTCGTGCAAATCAAATAAATCAGCGCCATTTGTACAAGAAGGAAGCTTAATATCTGCCGAAACAATATCTATAAGTTTTTTGACGCGCACTAATTCATCATATAGCGTAGCGTTTGTTTCAAGATAAACTTTAGTTGTATTTTTTATTAATGGAAGAAATTCTTCTAAAAATTCATAAGACAATAATGGTTCGCCGCCTGTTAACGAAACAGAATGAAACGTTTCAAGGTCAAAATCTGAATTTATTTTTTCATAAAGACTTTGCGGAGTGTATTTTTCTCCTGTTTTAAACTCTGTATCGCAATAGTCACAATTCAAGTTACATCCGCAAAAACGAATAAAAAGCTGTTTATACCCGACAACCGGGCCTTCACCTTGAATTGAGTCAAATATTTCGTTTATTTTAGCAGCCGTAACCAAAGTTCTTCCTCACATCTGTGCGCGATAAATTTTTAAGCTCGCGGTAGAGCTTAATTTCATCTTCCGACAAATCCTGAGAAAATTCAATACTTACAGTAACAATTAAATCTCCAATTTTACCGTTCTTTTTAATCCCTTGTTTTGATATACGAAATTTTTGGCCTGAAGATGTATTTTTTGGAAGCTTTAATTTTATTTTACCGTCAAAAACAGGGATAACGATTTCTTCTCCTAAAGCCGCCTCAAACGGTGTTACAGGAACGTTATAATAAACATTCAATTTATCATAATGAATATGAGTTTTTGCTTCGACTTTAATTTTTATATACAAATCCCCATTTGCTCCCCCATTTTTACCGGAGGCACCTTCGGAGCGCAAACGTAATTTTGCGCCGTCTTTTACACCTTTCGGAATAGTCACGGTAATTTTTTTATTTTCGATAACAGTACCTTTACCGTTACATTTAGGGCATTTGTTGCCGTTTGCAAATCTATGCCCCATACATTGCGGACATGCTTTTGTTGTAGAAACATTAATAATCCGCTTGCTTCCCGTGAAAACTTCATCAGGAGAGATAACTATTTCGGTAGATATATCTTCGCCTTTTTGCGGTTTACGATTATCACGATACCGTTTTTCTTTTTTTAATTTCGCAAGAAAATATTTCAGAGTTTTGAGAATATTTATTTTACTATATGTTGGTTTTGATGAATATTTCGGAGCTTCTGCCTTTGTTTGCTCTTGTTCTTGTTTTTTTTCTTCTTGCTTTTCGTCTTTATTAAATATTCCATTAACTATATTATACTGATTACGTTTTGTTTCATCTGAAAGCGTTTCATAAGCTAGTGAAATTTCTTTAAATATTTCAACCGCTTCCGGATTTTTATTTACATCAGGATGATATTTTCGAGCAAGCCTGCGGTATGCAGTCTTGATACCCTCAGAATTTGTATCGACATCAACCTCTAAAATTTCATAAAAATTTTTTACATTATTAAACGCCATACAAATCATTTAATGATGATTTTTATAATTTCAACATCAGGCATTTTGGCTAAAATAAAAATGTTAATTTCAACAAGCTTGAAGAACCGGAGTATTTATAGTACCATAATGTTATAAAGAAAGCAGGTTAGTTATGGCAATAAAAAGAGTTTTACACTATGGAGAGCAATCGCTTAGAGAACCATCAAAAGAAGTACATAAAGTTTCTAAAAAAATTAACGATTTAATACGTGATTTATTTGATACAATGTATGCCCAAAATGGCGTTGGCCTTGCAGCTCCGCAAATCGGAGTAAATTTAAGAGTATTCGTTGTCGATGCTTCAACTAAAGAAGAACCTCTTGAGCCAATGGTGTTTATAAACCCGAAAATAATTAAAAAAAGCGGAGCAGTTAAAAGTTCGGAAGGCTGTTTAAGTTTCCCCGAAGCTTATACTGATGTCGTACGTTATAAAGACATTATGGTAAAAGCTACAAACGCACACGGAAAACCTTTTGTCATGGAAGCAAAAGACGGCTCACTTCTTGCAAGATGTATTCAGCATGAAAACGACCACCTTGACGGAATTCTTTTTATTGACCATAGTTTAAACAGATTTGAAACAGAAGAAGTGTTAAAGAAAAATAATCTGCCAAGCATAGACCCCGAAAAACTTCTTGATGAAACGGAGTTGAAAGAACAATTATGATAAAAATCGTTTTCTTCGGAACTCCTGACATTGGTTTAAAATCTTTAGAATATTTGTATAACTCTGACAAAATTGAAGTAATTGCCGTTGTAACACAGCCTGACAAGCCGGCAGGACGCGGACATAAACTTCAAATGTCTCCGATTAAAAAATTCGCTCTTGAAAAGAATTTGCCTGTTTTTCAACCGAAATCAATTCGCAAAGAACCGGAAATTATTGAAAGTTTAAAAAAACTTGAGCCTGACTTTTTTGTAACTTTTGCATTCGGACAAATTTTATCACAAGAAGTTTTAGACATTCCAAAATACGAAACCATAAACCTGCATGCATCTCTTTTGCCCCGTTATAGAGGCGCAAATCCTATTCAACGCGCAATTATAAACGGTGATAAAGAAACAGGTATTTGCACAATGATTACCGAACTCGGTCTTGATTGTGGTGATATTTGCAAAAAATTAGTCATTCCTATTTCTGATACTATGAACTGCGAAGAATTATGGAAAGAAATAGGGCAAAAATCTCCACAAATGATTGAAGATACCCTTATAAATCTGAAAAATGGAACATTAAAGCCTGAAAAACAGTGCGAGGACGGTGTTTGCATGGCAAATAAATTGACAAAAGAAGAATGCAAAATTGACTGGTCAAAATCAAACACCGAATTACATAACCTTGTTCGCGGAGTATGCAGAAGTCCCGGAGCTTTTTTTGATTACAAAGGTAAAATAATAAAAATCGTTGAATCAAAACCAATTGATGGAACAGCTAATATTGGTGAAATAGCCGGGCACTCAAAAGAAGGTATAGACTTTGGCTGCGGGAAAGGTATTTTAAGATTAATCAAAATAAAACCTGAAGGCAAAGGTGAAATGCTTGCCAGAGATTGGTACAACGGATTAAGAGGTTAATATTATGATTACAAAAGGAATTCGCGGAGCAATTACTGTTGAAAATAACACTCCGACAGCAATCGAAAATGCAGTTAATGAACTTTTGCAAGAATTAATTGAAGCAAATAACATAACAGAGGAAAAAATTTCTCATGTTATTTTTACAACTACAACAGATTTAAACGCAGAATTTCCTGCAAAATTTGCACGTTTGAACTTTGGTTGGGATAAAACAGCAATGATGTGTTTTCATGAACTTGACGTTCCAAACGCTTTAAAAATGTGCATTCGCATATTAATAGTTATAAATTGTGAGTCTGATTTTGAGCCAAAATTTGTGTATCTTAAAGGTGCGCAAAATCTAAGAAAATAAGATTTTAAATCTTTTCAAACTCTGAAATAGAAGGATCTAAAAGACGTCTGCCGACATTATCAAATGAGATTGAACATAGAGTTTTGTTACCGTATTTGATAATTTTTTCGACAACTCCTCTACCGTATCTTGGATGAGAAACTGTATCGCCTTTAGCAAAATCTGAAACTATTTCATCTTCGGCTTGCTCATCAGCAGGATAAACAGGAACTACAGGAGTTTGTTCTTCAACATCTTCTTCTTGAGCATTGCTGTCAAAATTTTCGCCATCCAGCAGATCTAAATCACTTTCGGTTAAATTTTCTAAATCTACAACATCTTCTGCCGCAAAAGAATTTTGCAAATCTTCATTGCCGAACTCATCAACAGAAACTATTTCATCTTCTTCATTTATTGAAACATCACCTTCAAAAACTTCTTCCGGTTCTGCGATGAGTAAATCATCTTCCACCGCTTCTTCGACTTGAGCTTCTTCTTCGTCAAAATTCAATTCTTCTTCTTGAATTTCTTCTTCATAATCATTTTCAGGTTCAATTTCAACTTGTTCCTGTTCGATTTCAACCTGTTCTTCGGGTTCATCTTCCGTAATTTCTTCTTCAAAAGACTGCGCCTCCATAACAGGAGTTCCGTCTTGATGAACAAGCTGTAAATCCTGTTTTACAGGCACAAAGCGATATTTTTCTCCAAGAATATCGTCTTTTGTAAGAGGAAGCTCTAAATCGCTCATACTTACAATAAATGGTATGTTTTGAGTCAAATTACCGTAAACAATACATTCACCGGAATTGAGTTTATTTAAGAAGGCTGCATAAGGCATAAAGTCTTTTTCTAAAACTGCCGGAGCAAACAAAATTAAATTCTGTGCGTATGATTTTAATTCTCGTGAATATTTATAATTACTGCTTACTATAACAGTTGTAAATATATGATTGTGATTTATCAGCTGTTTTAATAATTTTTTGTCAGAATTATAATCATTTAAAGAAACAAATAAATATATATATTTATCAGATTTATTTAATTCAGAATGAATAAACTTTATAACAAGATTTTGCAAAGCTTCACCAATATTATTCAAATCAATAATCGAACAGTTCTTTTCTTCAACAAGTTCTCCAAGAGATAAAAATTCTTCTTTAGAATTCGCAAAAATATTTTCATCTCTATATTTTAAAAGTTTATTCTTTAATAATGCCAACTCAGGCATTTGCGTTTCTTTATACTGCGCAGAAACAACATCTACAAAACTATCTATAGGCAAAAACTGGTATTCAAGAGTTTTGATATATTCTTGTACATTATAAAAAATATCTTGAATAATAGCTTTTGTGTTAGCATATACTTCAGATAACTCATAATCAAAAAGAAAATCTATAGCCTGAGGATTTAACGGCAATTTAAAATCTTTAGAAAATTTTATTTTAGGATAAGCGTCAAACATCTTTTCTGTATCAATAATTACAGATTTTTCTTTTAATTGAAAAAGCTGTCTTACACAATTAGATATAAAACATGTTTTATCGACAACTTGTTCTGAAAAAACAGTAAGATTATGTTCAAACACTGAAATATCAACACTTAAAATATTGTCCTGCTGAGCTAGATTACCGATTTTTATAGCAGTTTCTACCGGCAAAATATCCAACAACTCAGAAACATCAAGCAAAGACAATTCAGACTCCATTGACGGTACAGAACCGTCATAATCATCCACAACACCGTCAGGAGTAAAGGTAAATAAAAGCTTTCCTATCGCATAATTTTGAGAACTGTCTGACTTTAAATTTACAAATTGAGCGACATAAGAACGATCTTCTGAACCCAAAATAAGAAATCTTCCAAGAACCGGAGCTTCCCCATATTCGTATGCAAGCTTAATGAGATTATTTTTGACTTCCAGTAATTTCATTTACTCCCTCTCTATCACTTAAATGTAATTCTAAGCAAAAATTTTCGGGCTGCACCCTAAAACCTATAGGGAAATTGTATCATGAAAAGTTCTAAATCATGTCTAAATATTAAGTTAATTAACATTTAACAGGTGATTATAAATATCAATTGTTAACGGGCAAATTCTCAACTCACGTTCGACAAGACTTTTGATTGTTTCTTTATAGCTTTCAAACATGGCTTTATCCAAATTATTTTCTTCTTCAATATAACGCTTTGCTTCTAAAAGATAGTCTTTATCCCGTGTAAGCGGTTCTATTTTATCTGCTAAAAAAATAATTTTTTCAAAAGTTGTCATATTTAACTTACCCAACGTATGCCATCTTATAGACGAAATTATTTCTTCATCTTCCACACCGAATTCAGTTTGAGCCATATAAGCACCAACAGGAGCATGCAGAGTTTTATTGCTCATTGTTTCTATAGGGTCGACTTTTAGATTCTTAGAAATTATCTCAAAAAGTTTATTATCCGGAAAACATTTTGCGCAATCATGCAAAAGTCCTGCAATATAAGCTTTTTCTTCATCCTGTCCAAATTTGCGCGCTAAATCTCTTGCGCACTGCGCCGTCCCAAGAGAATGCAAGTATCTTTTTTCTGTTAAATTTTTCTTTAACCAATCTGTTATTTGTTCTGTACTAAATTTTGTATAATTCATGATTTTCTATGTAGTCCTTTACTTTTTGAGGTAAATAATTTTCTACATTTTCACCCGCTTTTATTTTATTTCTCAAATCTGTAGATGATATATCTTCAAAAGGTAAATTTTGGAATTCAAAATCATAACCTTTTTTCTTTAATACATCATACTCCGAAATATCAAATTTGTCCTCTCTGACAAAAACTAAAAATTTTACAAGTTTTTTCAATTTATCTGCTTCATACCAGCTTTCAATATGTCGAAACGCATCCGTACCGATTATAAAATTAATTTTGCCGTCAATTTGATATAAGTTATAAAGTTCACAAATTGTCAGGTACGTATAAGATTTACCGCCCCGCTTATATTCAATATCCGAAACCTCAAATTTGTTATTGTTTTCTGTTGCAATTTTAACCATCTCAAATCTGTGAGATGTCATATTTAATTCAACACTTTTGTGCGGAGGCTGATAAGCAGGAATAAAAAGAATTTTATCAAATTTATCAGCTAAAAATTCTCCGACTCTTAAATGAGCATTATGAATAGGATTAAACGTACCTTGAAAAACGCAAAGTTTCATTAAAAAATCTCCATTTCTTAATGGAACTTAGGATAGTCAGACTTAAATTCCCAGTCATCATATTGCAATAATTTTGAACACCATGCAGGTTCCGTGTTGCATTTATTAATCATATCCTGCCTTGTAATATCTTTCCCTTGTATCCCGGAACCGTAAACACCCCAGAAGGTATTTTTATCACCAAACCAATATTCGCGGTTGTCATTAGAAAAACAGAAAAGAAAAACAAAATACTCTCGACCAACTTTTCCATTGCCCGCATCACCATTTACATCATAACTAAGGTCAACACATCCGCCTTTATAAAGCTGAATTCTTGCCCCGTCTTTTAAATATATAAAAGGTTGATCCGCATCTGGGTTTTTAATATATTTATGACCTATAAAAGGATCCACATTTGCCATATACCATTCATAAGCAGCCCTATTATTTGCAGGAAGCTTCATATCGCGAAAAGAGCCTTTTTCCAACTCCATTTGAGCTACAGCATTATCCACCTGACTGTAAAAATGCTTTATTTTTACGGCATACTCGCGCTTCATTTTATTATAGGACAAATTTGGAATAGTCAATGCCGCAACTACTCCCAAAAGACCAACAACAATCATAATTTCTGCTAAGGTAAAACCAAATTTTTTCATAAATTAATCCTCTTATTATATAAATTTTAACACATTTTTATCTTTACTACAAGATAGCATTTACAAAATCTCAAAATGATATATAATTAAGTACAAATGAGAAAGGATATAATTATGAAAATCGCACCCGATATAACAGAATTAATAGGACATACACCGCTTGTAAAATTAAACAAACTTAATACAGGCGGCGCAGAAATTGCAGTAAAACTTGAATACTTCAATCCTGCGAATTCAGTAAAAGACCGTCCTGCTCTGCAAATGATTTTGGATGCAGAAAATGCAGGGAAAATAAATCAAAATACAATCATCATAGAACCTACAAGCGGTAATATGGGAATAGGTTTAGCAATGATTTGCGCCGTGCGAGGATACAAAATAATTATTACAATGCCTGACTCTATGTCTATTGAACGCAGAATGCTTATGAAAGCCTACGGCGCAGAATTAATTTTAACTCCGGCTTCTGAAGGTATGCTAGGCGCCGTAAACAAAGCAAAAGAATTACAAAAAAAATATCCAAACTCATTTATCCCATCTCAATTTGACAACGCTTCAAACCCAAAAGCACATTACAATAACACAGCAGAAGAAATTTGGCAAGATACCGATGGAAAAATTAATATTATAGTCACCGGTGTCGGAACCGGCGGAACTATTTCCGGTATAGCTAAAAAACTAAAAGAAAAAAATCCTGAAATAAAAGCCGTTGCAGTCGAACCTGATAGTGCAAAAATCTTATCACAACATCAAGCAGGCCCGCACAAAATTCAAGGGATTGGTGCAAATTTTGTACCTGAAAACTATTGCGAAGAAATAATTGACGAAATAATTTCCGTCACTAATGAAGATGCAGCAGAAACTGCAAGATTAATGGGTACTAAAGAGGGAATTCTTGCAGGATTTTCAGGCGGAGCAAATATACACGCAGCTATAGAACTTTCAAAACGACCTGAAAACTTTGGGAAACTAATTGTAACAATCCTGCCTGATTTTGGCGAAAGATACCTCTCTAGCGGATTATATGAATAAAAAAGGTGGCGGTTTATCACAACCGCCGCCTTTTTTATTGAGTAACTGCTTCTGCGCAATCTGAACAAATTCCGTCAGAATTCAATTCCCGATACTTCCAGCAACGAGAACATTTTTCACCTTGCGCTGCTACAACCCATACAGTGTAACCATTTTCCGAATATTCATTTAATACATTTTCAGGAGCCTGTTCAGAAACACTTGCTTGAGAAACAATATAAATATCCGCCAAATCTGCTTCGTTTGCTTTAAGAATTTCAGAATTTTCAGATTTTATATAAACCGAAACTTCCAATGAGCTTCCGACTTTTTTATCTGCTCTCAAAGGCTCAATAGCACGCGAAACAACCTCGCGGGATTTTAAAATTTGAGTAAATTCTTCTTCAAGTTTAGAATTTGACCACTGTTCATGCACAACAGGGAAATCTGCAAGTAAAATACTTATCAATCCGCCCTTTTGAACTTCAGGAACACTCATCCAGATATCTTCAGCCTGATGAGGCATAACAGGAGCCAAAATTTTAACAAGCGCCATCAAATTTTCATACAAAACTGTCTGACAAGCACGACGGGATAAAGATTTTTTACCCGCAGTATAAAGTCTGTCTTTTACAATATCTAAATAGAATGAACTTAAATCCACCGCCGCAAAATTTTGCAAGCTCTGGAAATACTTGTAAAATTCGTAATTTTCAAATGATTCAGTTACATCTGCAATCAACTTATTGAGCTTGCTGAGAGCAAATTTATCAATCAATTTCAAATCTTTGTAATCAACATAATCCACAGCAGGATCAAAATCGAACAAGTTACCGATTAAAAATCTTGCGGTATTTCTTGTTTTCTTAAAGATTTCGACAAGCTGACCAATAATATTATTACCAATTTTAATATCATTTCTGTAATCAACGGAAGCTGCCCAGAGTCTGAGTATATCCGCACCGTATTTTTGAATAATATCATCAGGGCGAATATAATTACCCAAAGATTTTGACATTTTTCTTCCGTCCTCACCAAATACAAATCCGTGAGTCAAAACTTGTTTATACGGAGCTTTTCCCTGTGTAGCTATTGAAGTTAGAAGTGAAGATTGGAACCACCCTCTATGTTGATCTGAGCCTTCTAAATACAAATCAACCGGAGTATGCCCTAATTCGTCCGCTCTTTTTTCAACAACAGCTCTCCAAGAAATACCCGAATCAAACCAAACATCCATAATGTCTTTTTCTTTACGGAAATGAGTTTTACCGCATTTAGGACATTTGAAACCTTCCGGCAACAATTCTTCTGCGCTGTGATTTACCCACGCATCAGAACTTTCTTTTTCAAACATTTTTGCAACATTTTCAATTGTTTCATCATTGCAGATAACTTCTCCACAATCTTCACAATAGAATATCGGAATAGGAACACCCCAAGCTCTTTGTCTTGAGATACACCAGTCCGTACGACCTGCAACCATATTACCGATACGGCTTTCACCGCTTGACGGAATCCATTTTACATTATGAATTGCATCCATTGCCTGCTGTCTGAATTTGTCAACTTTTACAAACCATTGAGGAGTTGCGCGATAAATTACCGGATGTTTACATCTCCAACAATGCGGGTAACTGTGAGAGATTTCGTTTTGGTATACCAAAGCTTTTGCGCTTTCAAGCATATCGATTACCATATCGTTACCTTGATAATATGGTACACCGACTAATTCAGGAATTCGTCCTTCTTCTGTCCAACATCCTTTACTATCCAAAGGAGACAGAACTTCAATATCATATTTACAGCCGACTTCATAATCTTCAAGACCATGTCCCGGAGCTGTATGAACCAGCCCTGTTCCGGCATCAAGAGTAACGTGTTCTCCTAAAATAATTTTAGAATTTCTGTCAATCAACGGATGTTTTACTTCTAACAATTCAAAATCCTGACCGCAAGCAGAACCTAAAATGTTTATATCACTTTCTTCCCATCCAACATCAGCCAAAAATGCCGACAATAAATCCGCTGCAACTACATATATATCGCCCTTGTACTCAAACAAATTATATTCAAATCTCGGGTGCATAGAAATTGCTACGTTAGATGGAATTGTCCAAGGTGTAGTTGTCCAAATTATTGCATAAATTTTTTTAAAACCCTCTCCCGAATTTCTAAATTCGCCTGACTGCTCATTAAGAAATTCTACCCTCTCACAAAGAGAGAGGGTATTATAAAGCTTGTTTGTCGATTTTTCATCAAATTCAAATCTTACATATATAGACTTTGAAGAAATATCAGCGTATTCAACTTCTGCTTCTGCTAGCGCTGTTTCACAAGACGCGCACCAATAAACAGGTTTTAGCCCTTTTTCTATATACCCTTTTTTGTACATTTCGCCAAAAACACGAACCTGCTCAGCTTCATATTCAGGATTAATAGTCAAATATGGATGTTCCCAGTTCCCAAGAACACCAAGACCGCGAAATGCCGCCTCTTGCCCTTTTAAACTTTTCAGAGCATATTCACGGCACTTAGCTCT
>CADBQQ010000115.1 GCA_902796825.1 uncultured bacterium | reverse complement strand
TACAGATTTAGAACCTGCTTCAACAACCGCTTCTCCGGCTTTTGTGCCTGCTTCAACAACTGCTTCTCCGGTTTTTGTACCTGTTTCAACTATTGTTTCAACTGCTTTCTTTTCAGCCGCAGGAATCCTGCCTGCTTGTTCAAAGACTCTGAATGATTCTTCTGCGGATTTTGGCAAGCGCGTTTCAGGGATTAAATTTCCTTCGCCTGTACAGTTTTTCTTTACGTAGTCTAAATATTTACGATTTTTATTTCTTACAATACCGTTTTCGGTACAATATTTTGCATCGCGTTGGTCTTTACTTAAAACAGGTCTGTTTGCTTTATGTTCGGCGCGAGACTTAGCTTCTGCCGCTTTTTTCTTCTTTTTACGCATTTTGGAGGTTTCATGCGGAGTTGTATCAACGTTATGCATTTCAGCTAAAGCCGCGTCGTGTTCAGCGATTTTACCTTCTGCTTTTAAGTTTTCTAAATGCTGTTCAAAAGTTGCTGCGCCGTTATGCTGTTCATCAATCATACCTTCAAGCAAACCGAAATTCTTTGCTTTCATCCCTGTAAACACCTCCATTGAAGCTCTTGCGGATTTATTTGCAAGCGGCTGTTCAAAAATTAAATTACCTTTTCCGGTGCAAGTTTGTTCAACATAATCAAGAAATTTTTGGGCGTCTTTTAATACAACACCTTTTTTGGTAGCCGAAGCCGCAACTCGTTGCTGTTTCGTGCTTGCAGCTTTTTTAGCGTTCAATTTTTTAACCGCAGCATTTGCCTTTGGGGTTGCATTTCTTGTTTTGAATTCAACTTGCGTTTGTTCCGCAACTATTTGATTTACAAGTGCATTTGCCTTATTCATTTGTTTAGGGCTTACTTTAACACCTTCAGATTTCATTTTATCTAAATTTTCACGAACTAAAACTCGTAATTGATCTTTAGAAACATTAGGATTTTGTGCTATTACATTACTTACTACCGCATTGATGTTTAAACCTGCCATTAGCCATTTCCTTTCTACGATTTTACCTACAAATTATTAAACACCAAAACACGAAAAAAATTGACACTATGCCCTCATATCATATCATGTCATATAATATAGTAGATTATAACTGGATTTTAGCCTATTTGTAAATTAATATTTACATTTCGTAACAATTTGGCCACTCTTGCATTTATTTAATAATAATGATAAATTAAAACTATGATAAAGCTTGATTTTACATCATTTGAAAAAGCGATTAACAGCTTTGAATCTATTATTAACAGGTATGAAGCTGAAAACCATGATATAGACATTCGCGATGCCGTTATACAAAGATTTGAGTATACTTATTCACTTGCAATCAAAATGATGAAAAGATTCATAGACATTCAAATGCCGGAAATAACGACCGACTTAACATTCAATGAAATTATCAGACAAGCAAACAAATTTGGTCTTTTGAAAAGTAATCTTGAAAAATGGTCTCAATATCGCCAAAAACGCAATCTTACATCACATACTTATGATGAAAAAGCTGCAAAAGAAGTTATTTCTATTGTCTTTGAATTTTTAAACGAAGCAAAGTTTTTGTTAAAACAGTTAAAGAAATAAATATGATTGATTTAGAGCAAAAATACCTAAATTTTATAAAGACTACCATAAATTCTTATTTAAACAACTCTGAAATATACATATTTGGTTCAAGAGCGCGCGGGGATGCAAAAAAATATTCAGACATTGATATTGCTATCAAATCTAAAGATTTGACTCCGCAAATAACCGAAAAACTCAAATATATCTTTGAAAACTCAACCTTGCCTTATGAAGTTGATATTGTGGATTTAAACAATATTTCTGAGAATTTCAAGAATATTATTTTGGGAGACTTAAAAAAAGTTTAAGTCATACGCAAATTTTTATTTTATGTGTTTTCAAAAGAATATGCGTATTACTCCTATACAAAATTATAGTCAAAACCGAAGATATGATTGCAGTTTTCAAGCTTATCAACGCGGAATTTACGACAAAACAGGCAAATTTTTATATAATACCACCACTTATTTTTTCAGACCTGATTTAGATTGGGACGCATTAGGGAATTTTATTTCACATGTTTATAGAAAAGTCGATAAAGTCAATGTATTTTGTCACGCTTGTTCGACCGGTATGGAGCCTTATTCTTTTGTTATACAGACACTCAAATATCATTTGAAGGAGGCAAAAAAATTCCTGCCGGTTATCGCAAAAGATTTGACACAAGAAAATATCGAAATCGCCAAGAAAGGTTATTTGGGGATTAATATTGATGATTTATGGCGGATAAAAACTAAAACAAGAGGAGATTACAGCACGTATTTAAATTTTGAGAAAACGCAGGATTTTACACACGAACTTGCAGTACAAGTAACAGATTTATTAAAAGATAATGTCAAATTTGCGCAAGGTGACATTTTTGAGGACATTGGGAAAATGCCGAGAAGCAATACTGTATTATTTTGCAGAAATTTTTGGCCTTATTTGTCACCGGAAAAACGTGAAAAATTGGCTACGATGTTGGAGAACAAATTTGATGACACTTCACTTGTAATCATTGGCGACTATGATACCGAAAAAGCCAATGTTGACAAACTTCTAAGAAATCACGGATTTTATGAGTTTGTAGGGATTTCAAAGGTATTTTGTAAATTCAGATAAAACGGGCAAAAAGAAAGTCTCATCAAAATTGATAAGACTTATAAATATACATTTACCCCGCAGACATGTTAGCATGAAAAATTTTTGTTGTCAACCCGTTGTTGATGTTAATCAAATTATGATGTAGAATATAAATTATGAAGAAGTTTAGTTTTATATTAATACTTTCCATGCTTTTAATATTACCCTGCGCGGCGCAAGAAGAAGTTGAGGAAAACAATAACGCTCCTGTAGTTTTCGTTTACCACATTCCTGACGAAGAAACTGCGCAGGAACCTGAAATT
>CADBQQ010000114.1 GCA_902796825.1 uncultured bacterium | reverse complement strand
AGTTGGGATGCGAACAAGGACACTGTCTTTGCGGCTTTAGGCATCACAGATAACCCGTCCAACTTCCACCTGTGGTCGTCCTCCCCTGACGGTACGGAGCTCGCATACGTCCGCAACTTCGACAGTTCCGGCACGGGATACAGCAGCAGCTACACCCGCGACTACGACAACCTACGGGTTGTGTGTCTCGGCGATTAGTATTGCAGGTCGGACACATTTTATTGTGTCCGACCTGTTTTAACTCTTATACCCTATATAGCGTAAATTCCTGTAATATCCGTCGTAATCCAGTCCGAAACCTACTACAAATCTGTTGTCAACTTCAAAACCGTAATAATCCGGTTCTATATCGACTTTACGCGTAATTTTTTTATCTAATAATGAGCAAAATTTAAATGATTTGACATTGAAATTCATGTGGATAAAATCTGTTAAAAATTTTGCAGTTAAGCCGGTATCTACAATATCTTCAATTATTAAAACATTTTTGCCGTTTAAATCAGGTAATTTTATGTCAACAGCATTGACTTTTCCGGAGGTGGAAGTCCCTGAACCGTAGCTTGAAAGTCTTATAAATTCCATTTTTACAGGCATATTTAAATCTTTTACCAACTCTGTTGCAAACATAACCGCACCTTTGAGTACGCATATTGCAGTGACTTCTTCCCCTTTATAAAAGTTGTCTAGCTCTTGCGCGATTTCTTTTATTCGAGTATTTAATTGTTCTTCTGAATATAAAACTTTTAAATCTTCTAATTTAATTTCCATCTTTTAGTCCTCTTTTATAACTTTAATCTTATGTGTCGGATTTGTTTTAACTCTGATTTTTTCGCTCAACCCCAAACCTATCGCCCATAATATCTCATTACCTCGAGCAAGAAATAATAAATCATCTTTTTCGTGATTAGGGATTTTTTTTGAGTTAAGATATTTTTTCAATTTTTGTGTTCCTAACATACCTAACGGTTGAATAATATCCCCGTCAAAGCGATGGCGGAATTCAAGATTTAAAGATTTTGAGAGATTTTTTTTACATTTGCTATCCTCTCCCGCAGCTGTAAAGCTCGCATAGCTCGCTGACACTTGCTCCCTCTCCGCTTGACGCCCTGCGGGCTTTCCGGAGAGGGGTGCTAAGGTTGATAAATCAACGAAAACAGTACTGCTGCTATTTCCATAACCTTGTTCAGGAATTCTATTACACTCTGAAATATTGATAGTATATCTTCCATACTTGTATTCCCCTGCTTTTGTTATTTTTATGCAAAAATTGTCTTTTTCTTTTCGGTTTATAAGTTCAATATTTTTTTTACTCACAAATAGCCACAAATCAGTTGTTACGGAAATTGTTTTGCCGGATTTGGAATTTGCATTTTCTTTAATAAAATTCCACAAAATCAAAAGCCTTTTTTTATCATAATCTTCAGGAATATTTGGAGTTATTATTTCATACAAAATTCTTTTCTGTAAGGCTTCTGACAGTTTTAAGAATTTTTTAGTTTGTATTTTATTATTGTCAGAAATTTTATTTATAACGTCTTTTGTATATTCTTGTATAATTTCTGTTTCTTCGGTTGCTATTTCTATAAGTGATTGAATTGCATTTGGTGCTGACGGGTTGATTTTTTTTAGTAAAGGCAGAATTTCAGCTCGAATAAGGTTCCTTTTATGGACTGTATCGAAGTTAGAGCTGTCAATATTGGGCTTTAAATTATTATCATTACAATATTTTTCGATTTCTTCGCGAGAAATATTTAACATTGGGCGGTAATATATTTCTCTTTTTTTAGAGATGCCGCTAAGACCTGAAATCCCTGTACCGTGACAAATTCTGAAAATAATTGTTTCAATATTGTCATTTTTATTATGAGCTGTGAAAATTATATTGCTATTAAATTTTTTTGCGCATTTTTCAAAAAACTTGTAGCGTTCAGTGCGTGCGGAGGTTTCGTTTTGGGCAATATCAGAAGTCAGTTTTTCGCTATAGAATTCTACCCCGATTTTTTTGCAAAAATCCGCACAGTTTTGTTCTTCTCTGTCGCTTTCTTCTCCGCGCCAGTTGTGGTTAAGGTGGAGTGCAATAATCTTATTCTCAGGGCAAGTTTCTTTTAGAGAATTCAAAAGACACATTGAATCTGCCCCGCCGGAAAACCCTACAAGATAAGTGTTTTGCGGATTGTTTAGGTCGTATTTTTGTAAAAAATCTTTTATTTTGTTCTTACACATTGGAATGTTTTTTAATACCTTCGCGTATTTCCACAACGTCTGTTCCAAGCTGTTCGAGGGCTTGCATTGCAGTTGAATCAGGGCATGTAGTAATCGCCCATAAAAGATCTGAGGATTCTATTTTTACTTTACCGGTTTTCTTTGCGTATTCCCAAGCGTTTTCCAAAACTCGTTTAGCGCGTTTTGTAAATACCATTTCGTTTGCAAAATAATCGTTTCCGTATCCGATAATTTTTTCTACAATAATTCTTGCATCACGAATATTAATTTCAAGTTCATTTAATACTTGTGCGCCAATACCTGTTGCTTCTCCTATAATTCCGAGTAAGAACATTTCTGTTCCGACAACACCTCTGCCCATTCTTCTGGCTTCTTGTTTTGCAAGACGCAATACTGTAAGTGTTTCCGGCATTTGCTTTTCAATTGGTTTAATTATAGTATGCGCCAAATCATCATCATTGATTTTTAGTTCTTTAAAAATATTGTATGCAACCCCTTTTTTGGTTTTAAGAAGTCCTAAAATCATGTGTTCAGGCAATACTTCTGACGAGCCGAGTTCTTTTGCGGTTTGTAATGCAAGGCTCATTGCAGTAAATGCATTCGGAGTAAATACAATCTGTCGTCCCTCATATTCGGCGCTTCTTGATTGAACTTTTGAAAGTTTATCTTCAAAGATTTCGTCTGTAATCCCGAATTGTGCCATAATTTTTGATAAATCAGAGTCTTTATCTTCAAGAATTGAAGAAACAATTTGTTCTGTTCCCAGAATTTCGTAATCTGAAGTTGAAAGTTTGGAAACCGCACGTTCAAAGATTTTGGATGATTTCGGGTTATCAAAAAGAGAATCCGTTTCTTGAGTAAGATTTATTTCAGGTTCTTCCTTGTTTTCATCTGCTTCCGGATGAAAATCTTTTTTGACTTTGCGTTGAACAAGTTTTTCAATTAAAGGTCTTGATTTTTCAATATCAAAGCCAAGATTAGTCAAATATTGAGAAATCTTTGAGTGTTTATCGTTTATTGCCGCAAGAACAAGGTGTTCATAGTGAACCGTAGAATTTCCTGAGGCTTCAACAAGATCCATTGTACAGCCTAAAATGCGTTTGAAATCTTCACTGAATGGAATTTGAGATGTCATTTCAAATTCTTCAAGATTTAGTGTCATATAGATTTCTTGAGCAAGTCGTTCGTAGGTAATATCGTATGAATTAAATATTTTTGCACAAAAACCCCGTGTTTCTTTGACAAGAGCCAAAAGCAAATGTTCTGACAAAACCTTATCACAATGGTCATAAATTGCTATATTTTGTGCTTCTACGATTACGTTTAGTGCTTTTTCAGTGAATTTTTCAAACATAATAAACCTTATTCTTCAGTATCTTCTTCTAGTGTTTCTACGTAATTTGCAACTTTTTCAAATTCTTCATCATCTTCAATTGTTTCAAAGAATGCTTCTTCGCCTTCTTCAACGTATCTCATAATGACAAGTTCAGGATCTTCTTCATTTGTTCCTATTTCAACAAGAAGTGCATATTGTTTGTCATCAAACTCAATTATATCGTATAATTCACATTTGATAACGTTTTCTTCATCATCAATGATTTCAATAATGTTGTTTTCTTCTTCATTTGGCATGGTTTTCTCCTTTATTTTTTTCGTGACAAGTATTGTTCCAGTATAATACAAGCACTTTCAATATCAACAAGTCCTTTATTTTTCTTAAAATCTATTTTTTTTTCACGCAAATTTTCCTCTGCGGTGTCAGAAGTCAAACGTTCGTCTTCAAATATGATTTCGTATCCTTGAATTTTTGACGCAAATTTTTCACAATCTTCTGCTTGAAAACCCATAGAACCATCCATATTTAATGGTAAACCGACAACAATTTTTTCAACGTGATTTTCTTTAGCTATTTTATATATTTGCTCAAGAGCTTGTTTTTCAGGCTGGCGAGAAATATAAGAGTGCCCTTGAGCAAGCATTAATAAAAAATCGCTCAATGCTATACCTATCCGTTTTGTACCGATATCAAGCGCCATTACTTTATACATTTTTCACCCACTTATCTTCAATATATTGAATTTTGTCGTCAATTTCCGAAGAAGTGAATTGCTCTTTGTTTAAATCTTTGTTATATCTAATCGTCATCAAATATTCATATATACTGCGCTTTAAAATGTTTAAGAAAAATTCTTCCATTAGTTCTTTATTATAAAGAAGTGAATAAATTTGAACAGCATCCTCGATTTTGCCAATAGAATATTTGATGAACGAAGAAATAAGAAGTTTATTTACCCAAACATTTTTTTCTTCTGCGTAAAATACAATATTTACGTGTTTTGTAACAAGTGAGTCCAAATTATCAGTTGTTTTAAGTTCTTTAATTAATTCAGAAAACTCTTTGCTGTAATTTTCGTCTAAAAACCAGCGCTTTGAAACTTTCATTTTGTCAAGCTGCTCAAATATTGAACGGTCGATAGTTTCCGGCATTATTTGTTCTCTCAAAATTTGCTCGATTGATTTGTCTGTAAAATCAATATCTACAAGCAGGTTTTTCCAACAAACGTATTCATACGGGAGTTTTCCTTCGTTGTATTTTCTTGAAATAATTTCCGCATTGAAAAGAATTGTTTTGAAATCTTCGGCAGGAATGGCGGCTGTTCTTTCATCTTTTAAAAATCTCTCCAGAATTTTGTCGCATTCAAATTGCGAAATATCGTAAAAGCCGAAACAATCTTTAATGCCGAATTCAATGTTTATTACTATTGATACAAATCTGATGCGATTTTCTTCTGTTATTCTTGTGAAAATCATTGCTATGTCTCCGTGACCGTCAGGATATGTCACGTAGAACTTGTCAGGTTTTGTGTCAGATAATATTTTTTTATAAAACTCTTTTGTATTATCTTCTCTTATTCCGGACATTTTTAATGTTGCAAGGCTTTTGCGGATATTTTGAGAAAGTTCTCCTTTTGCTGTTTTGCTCATTCTTTCAAGAACATTTAGTGCAAGTTGTGATTTTGTTTCTCCCAACAAGCGTAAAGCCTCCAAACCTTGCGGGCTGTTTGGCTCAGATTCAAACACGGGGATTAATATGTTTGCAAGTGCATCAGTGCCGAAATCTTGTCCGAAAGAGTTTAAAAGTGTAATTTTATCTTGAACTCTAATAGAGGCCAGAAAATCCATAAAATCAATTTGGACTTCCGGATTAATAATTGCAGAGTCAAGCAGTTGTTTGGTATTTGCATCTAAAATCTCAGCGGATTCTTCTCCTAAAATATCCTCGCAGTCTTTGTAAGACCAATCAGCATCCATTTCGCGTAAAAGGTTTATTACGGTGATTTTAACCTCACTGTTTAAAGCCGGATTTTTAAGCATTTCCCAGAATTTATTTATTAATTTGTCTTTTTCAACATAGCGTTCTAAAAGGAAACAAATTACGGGTATTTTTTCCGTAGGAGAATTTGCCAATTCTTTAAACAAAAGTTTTGAAAGAATTGTCTTATCTTCTTGTGCATCAAACATTTCAAAATCCTCAAGACAATTTTGAATGTCTGAGGGTGAGTTTATTTTTGACAGCAAATTATTTAATGCGGTCTTTATTTCAAAAGGGTTGAGTTGTTTGAATGCAGATGCCATTTTTTATCTGGCCTTTCCCCAGAATGCATCAAGAATTTGCTGTGCTTCAGCAGACGGCATTCTGTCTTGCAAGATTAAATATTGGACTGCAATCATTGTACATTCAGAGCAAATATTTACACCCGGTCCTTGTACCATTTTAATTACCTGTGTGTTAGGACGTCCGCAAAAACTACAGTATACTAATTCGTTATTATTTTGTTCCTGTTCGTGTTTTGTGCTTTTGTTCTCTTTTCTCTTAGAGCCAAGACTTACTACTTTATCGTCTGACATATAAATTCTCCTTTTTACATAAATTATTGTAACTTAAATTTATTAAATTTGCCATATTTTTATTTATAAATTATAATTACCTTAACAAACAGTTTAAATAAGAGGGATATATGAAAAAAGTATTATTAATTGTAAGTATTCTTATGGTCGCAGTTGTATCTACTGCTTGTATAAATAATTTGGCCGTTCAGGATTTGAATAATAAAGCAAAAGCTTTTATGGAGCAAGGTGACTACACGCAGGCGATAGAAAGATTAAAATCCAGTATTGATTTAGACCCGTCGATTTTTGAAACTCATTATAATTTAGCTGTTGCATATACAAAAAATGAAGATTATGTAAATGCGGTAGAACAATATCAAAAAGCTCTTGAAATTAAACCGAATGATGCAGATGTTTATTATTCTCTGGCGACTGCACAAAATAATCTCGCTGTTGATATGACGCAGGGTAAAATTCGATTGAATGTTGATGATTCTTTGTATACTGTAAAGCCGGAAGATACTGATTATGATGAAAAAACAGAACTTTCAGAAAAAGAACAGCAGCTTGTTGAAGAATACAAAGAAGCTGCTATTGCTAATTATAAAAAATATTTAGAGCTTGAACCAAATGCTCAAGACAAATCAGAAGTAGAAGCACAAATTCAAAATATTGAAGCTCCGCTTACGCAAGTAGAGGAATAATGTTTGTAATTCCTGACGCTCCGGATATAGCATTTAGAATTTTTAATTTTCCGGTTTATTGGTACGGTATTACAATGGCTATGGCAATTTTTGTCGGAATTGTTGTTTCTAATAAGTTATTTAATAAAATCAATGAAAAGTGCAAAGATGTTATAATAGAATATGCTCCGCTATTTATTTTACTTGGAATTTTTGGTGCGCGGCTATATTTTTGCTGTTTAAATCCGGATTATTATTTTTCTCATCCGTCAGAAATTCTGGATATCCGTGAGGGCGGTTTATCTATACACGGCGGACTTGTTGGGGGGATTGCGGCGATAATTGTTGCAGCATATCGAAAAAAAATATCTTTCTTCAAAATAGTGGATGCTCTTGCTTGTGGTACTATTTTGGGGCAATCAATCGGCAGATGGGGAAATTATTTTAATGCAGAAGCTTACGGATTGCCTGTTGCTTCTCAGAATTGGGGTTTGTTTATACCTGTACATGCACGGGTTGAGGAATATGTTAATTATAGCCTATACCATCCGGCATTCTTGTATGAAAGCATTTTAGATTTGTCGGCATTTTTTGTGTTGGTTTATCTGTATTTACATTGCAGTAAAAAATACAGCGGCCTTACTTTTTTTGCGTATTTGGTTATTTATGCGGTTATAAGATTTTTTGTTGAACGTATAAGGATAGACAGCGCATTAAATATTGGAACAGTTCCGATAGCGGAAGTTGTTTCGTTGGTATTATTAATTATTGGTATAACGGGGTTGGTTGTTGTTTTGAGAAAAAGGGATAAATCTATCTGATTTTGCTTTTATATTCTACTGTAAAATCAAGAATTTTTGCGATAAGTTCCATTTCTTTTACGGATAAAGTTTCTCTGTAAAATTTTCCGTTCAGACTGTCTCGGGTGTAATTTTTACCGGATAATTCAGTCATTTTTTTAGCAAGCAATGTCATTGTCATCTGTTTCATTGCTAATTGTAGTTTTACAAACCTCTTTATATCCATAAAAACATTATATTTTACTTGACAGTATGCGAAATTAGTTTATTATATGTGTCGTATTTAACACTATAATGTTCAATACGACACAGTATATTGATATTAAAAGGAGAAAGTTTATGAAAAAGGAATGCAATGACAAATCAGTTCTCCTCCCTAGACAGGGACAAGAATTGCCAACGAGCTTGCGAGT
>CADBQQ010000113.1 GCA_902796825.1 uncultured bacterium | reverse complement strand
CGTTTAATATCTTTTGATGTTGATGAAGATGCAATTGAAGCTTCAAGTAAAAGGCTTGCAAATTATAAGAATTTAACTATAGTAAAAAGTTCTTATACCAATATTAAAGAGGTTTTGGCATCATTAGGAATAGAAAAAATTACCGGCGGTGTGTTGTTTGATTTGGGGGCGTCATACAATCAATTGACAAAACAGGAGCGCGGTTTTTCCTTTTCAAAAGAAGCTCCGTTAGATATGCGTTTTGACAAGGATGCGCAATTTAGCGCTTATGATGTAATAAATGGTTACAATGAAGAAGATTTAGTGCGGATTTTTTCGGAATATGGAGAGGAACGGTTTTCAAAAAGGATTGCAAGAAAAATAGTTGAGCAAAGAAAGTTAAGAAAAATTAACACAACTACAGAGTTGTCAGAATTGATTATTGAAGCAACACCGAAAGTAAAATCTAAAGTTCACCCTGCTACACGTGTTTTTCAGGCGGTAAGAATAGAGGTTAATCAAGAGTTAAAAAATGTTAAAAACACTTTAAATGATGTATTGGATTTATTAGACTTTGGTGCTATAATCAGTGTGTTAAGTTTTCATTCTCTTGAAGACCGTATCGTAAAACAAACATTTAAGTACCATTCAACGAAATGTCATTGCGATAAAACCCAGATGATATGTCATTGTCCGTCTCCTATATTGGAACTCGTTAATAAAAAGCCGATAATGGCATCTAGGAAAGAATTAGAGGAAAACCCGCCTTCAAGGAGTGCAAAACTAAGAGTCGCCAGATGCATAAGAAAGTAGAGTTTGTCGGGTGGTAATGATTTTAAATACAAGCAGGTTAGTCAGAAAACAACAGGAGGATTTATATCGCTCCGGATATGTTCAGAACCCTGTAAAAGATGCCAATGACTATACAGGACAGCTTATTGAAGGCTCTTTTTACCGCTCTCAGCCTATGACGGTTAAAGAAATGTTGGTGCGCCGTATTAATAAATCTTTATGCGGCTGTCTTATGGTTACTATAATGGTAACTTTTGTAAGCTATTATATCTCAATGATATATGAGGCAAAATTGAATTCACTCGATAATGAAATTGTAAGAATTAACACGGAAAATCAAGATTTACAGTCAGAACTCGACAGGTTCCGTTCATTTAATAATGTTGATAGCAGAATTGGCAAGTTCAATTTGTTACAAAAAGCGGATAAAGTCATAGAAGTGACTGCCTTAAACGCGCAAGAAACCTCTCCTGCCGTGCAAAAAAAATCAGATAATGAAACAGTGAATTGGAATGTAGGTTTCTAACGTATCCTCCAAATAGAGGATATTAAATCCGGTGCTAAAGTTTTTAAAATTCCTGCCGATAGTATGAACAGAAGGTTCATGAATTCAGAAGGAAAAATTATGACAAAAGATGATAATAAGCAAACAGGAGTATCGCTTTTCGGGCAGTCGGATTTTTTGGCAGGGGCTGACCCTATAGAGGAAATGTTTGCACTAAATCTCGGGGATTTTTTGACAGAAAATTTAATTTCCGAAGATTTGGCTAAAAAAATTAGTATTAAATCTAATAAAAAAGACCGCCTTATTAACCAGTTGAAAGAATTAACGGATATTTATTCTTCTAAAAATACGCTTTGTGTGTTAAATTTTAGTGAAAATGAAGAGCAGGCCGTATACAATTCTGTAGCAAAGTCCATTGTGCAAATGGTGGAAGCTCAAAGCTGCCGCATTTATTTTTTGCGTAATAATGAATTGTTTCTCGCCGGTAATTCTGAAAATTCAAAGGGAAAAAGTAATTTTTCAATCGAAGAAATTTCTCATAATGAAGTTATTTCAAGAAATAATTTTTTATGTATACCTATGAGAAATTCTGCAGTTCCTGTTGGAGCAATTGAAATAACTCTTGTTCAGGCAATTGATGAAGATTTTATAGAGCTTGTAATTAGTATTGCAAATCTTCTTGGAACGACAATTACTTTGCAAAAAGTTATTGATAAAACTCAGAAAACTATTGATGATGGCGCCTCTGAAGAATTTGAATTGAAAGAGCTTCGTGGTGAATTGACCGCTTTAATCGGCGATTTGTGTGATTATCAGCAGGGTTTTGTTGAAAATCTTGCAAATGCCGTTGATAAAAAAGGTCAGTATAAAGTTTCTCATTCAAGAAACAGTGCAAAACTGGCACGAAATATTTGCTCAAAATTAGGCTTAAACGAAAAAACTACTGATTTGATTTATTATGCAGCTTTATTGCAAAATATCGGAAAAATTACCTTGCCGGAAAAGATTTTTGCAAATAATGGAAAGCTTTCACCTGAAGAATTAAATAAGATTAAAAATCACACTAATGTCGGTGTAAATTTACTTATGAACATAAATTTCTTATCAGAAGTTGTTCCTTATATTACATATCAAACTGAAAGAGTTGACGGCTCGGGCTCTCCTGAGGGTTTAAAAGGACAATCTATTCCTTTAGGTTCAAGAATTATTGCAGTTAGTGATGCGTTTAGTGCAATGACTTCTGACAGGCCGTATAGAGAGGCTATGCCAACTGATAAAGCTCTTTCTATCATGGTTGAAGAAGCCGGCAAAAAATGGGATGCAGATGTAATAAATGCATTAACCCAGATAGTTAAATAATATGAATGATAAAAAGCAGGTGATTAAAACCTGCTTTTTAATTATTGTATAAACATGCAATCCCCGTAACTGAAAAATCGATATTTTTGCTTTACAGCTTCTTTGTAAGCTTCAAATATAAAGTCTTTACCGGCTAAAGCACTAACAAGCATTAATAATGTCGATTTTGGCAGGTGAAAATTAGTTATAAGTTTATTTACTACTTTAAATTTGTAAGGCGGGTAAATAAACAATTCTGAATGATCTTTGCAGGCACAAATTTTTCCATATTTATTAAATGCTGTTTCAAGAGTTCTTACGGAGGTTGTACCAACGGCAACAATATTTTTTCCTGCTTGGATTGCGCTATTAATTTTGTCCGCTGCTTCTTGTGATATTTCAAAAGTTTCAGAATGCATTTTGTGTTCTAATATATTGTCGCATTTTACGGGTCTGAAAGTCCCAAGACCTACGTTTAATGTTACATAAGCAATTCCAACACCTTTATCTTGAAGCTTTTGTAATATCTCTTGAGTAAAATGTAAACCTGCTGTGGGCGCGGCAACAGAGCCTTCGTCTTTTGCGTAAACAGTTTGATAACGCTCAATATCGAATTGCTTCTGTTCTTCGGTTTGAAGTTTTCTTTCAATATACGGAGGTAGTGGAATGTTTCCAACTCTGTGCAGAATTTCAAACAAATCGCCGTCAAATTTTAGTTCTACAAGCCATTCTCCGTCATCTTCAAGCCTTTTTATTGGAATTGCTTTTAAATCTTCGCTGATTGATATAACCGTATTAGGTTTAACTTTTTTAGAGGGTTTTATTAAGCAAGACCATTGTGAGAAATCCCCTCTGTTGGCTTCTAAAAGAAGTATTTCTATTTTTCCGCCGGTTTCTTTATTACCAAAAAGACGCGCCGGAAGTACTTTTGTGTCATTCAAAACCAACAAGTCATTTTCGCCGAGATAATCAATTATATCGTAAAAATGTTTGTGTTCTATTGAGCGCTCGCTGCGATTGAGAACCAGCATTCTGGAATTCTCTCGCTTATCAGCTGGCATTTGTGCAATTAATTCTTCCGGTAAGTCATAATCAAATTCTGAAATATGCATTTTAATTAATTTTCTTTGCGTTTTTTAATTCCAAATCATCAACGTTTTCTTTTTTCTTTGCTTCTTCCGCATCGATTTGTTTATTAATTATAATAGTCTGGCAAATTTGTACAATATTACTTGTGATTAAATAAAGTAATACACCGGCAGGTATTGGAATGAAAACAAATGTCGCAATAATCATCAATGGCATAAATGTTCCCATTGATTTTTGTAATGCTGCTTGAGTAGGATCTTGATTTTCCGTATTGTTCATAGCCATCATTACTTTTTGAGATGCAATCATTGTTATTGCAAATAAGAATATTAATATAATTACATCCCAGTGCCATCCGCGATTTACAGGAACAGTCGGAACGGAAGCTGTCATGTTGTCTTCATCTTTTCTGGTAAATGTAATATTTTCGCTTTCGCGATTGCTTGAATTTGTTACGGTAACTTCTGCTTTTTCAACTTTGCCTAATTCACTGAATTTTAAATTAATATTGTCTAAACTGAATACTAAGTCAACATATTGTCCCGGAGTAACTTCCCCCTGAATTTTTAGAGCTTGAGTTGAATCTTTAATTTTAACGTTTTTAATTTCTTTATCACCAATATAAACAGTTGCACTGTTTCCAAGAACAAGGGTGTCGTTTGGTGATATTCCAAGTGCGCCGTCGTTTGAAATTCCGGCTGTTGCTCTTAGAGTTGTAGCAAGGCTGTTTATGAAAAGAAAATGCTGATTTCCTGCAACCTGTATAAACTGTGGACTGATTAATGCCGCATATAAAAGCATGAATATAGGTAATTGAATTAATAATGGCAAGCAGCCTCCGGCAGGATTAAACTTATTATTTTTATAAAATTCCATAAGTTTTTGCTGCATAACCTGCGGGTTGTTTTTGTACCTGTCTTGAATAGCTTTTAATTTCGGTTGAAGGGTTTGCATTTTTTTCATAGAACGTTGCTGCTCAACGTTCAAATTCCACATTGCAAATCTTACAATTAACGTCAAAACAATAATTGCTACGCCGTAACCGCCGACAAAACCTGCTAATTTACTTAAAAACCATATAGTCCAAGATATAAAATCCACTTTCCCTAATCCTCTCTTACAGTGTAAATTCTTTCTGTGGTAAATGTATTATAAACATGCTATTAAGTCAACATAAAGGTCATTTGCCGGTTGTCAGTTTTTTAAAATTAGGATTTGAACGCATTCGTTTAAATATGTTCCATATTTCGTCTTGTTCTTTTGAAGCTATTGAATTGAAGTCTTTCTCCGAAATTTTTTTAATTATTATAAGCATTATTTTAAAAGAATAAATATTCATTTTATTTTTTGAGATAACTGTTCGTACATCATTTAGCCACTCAATATCAAGCTCAGAATAAAGACGTTTCCCGCCTTTGCCAAAACGTTCAGGTAAGACAAGCTTTTCTTCATCGTATGTCCGTAGCCTGTCTGCACTAATACCTAAAATCTATGCGACCTGAGTTATGTTATTTAGAGGTTTATAATGAATTTGGCGAGTATAAATTTTCGCTTATGTTAGAAGAAAGTGCGGAATTGTTGAGTTATACCGAGTCTCGTGTATGCATCAAAGATGATTATTTTGTGAAAATGTATGATGAATTAGGAAGTCAAAGAGGGATAATTGCTTTATAAATAAAAAAGCTTTCAACATAATGCTGAAAGCTTTTTTTAAATGGTCGGGATGACATGATTCGAACATGCGACCCCCTCGTCCCAAGCGAGGTGCGCTACCAAGCTGCGCTACATCCCG
>CADBQQ010000112.1 GCA_902796825.1 uncultured bacterium | reverse complement strand
TTTGAGGTTTAATCATTCCTTGTTTTGCTTGACGGAAGATTTCTGCTTCGTTTTTTGCAAATTCTTCACCGGACATTGCTCCGATTTGTTCAGGAGTAAAAGCTGATACATAGCCGTACAGGGTAGTATTTTGATTTAACGGGTTGAAGTTTTGATTATTATGGTTTATAATATTATTAGGACTCTCGATAGCACCCGTGCTAGTAGCATGGATACTGCTATCGGGAGTATCCTTTGTATTGGGGTTGAAATAATTTAAGATATTTGGTATAATATTGTTAGGACTCTCGAGAGTACCCGTGCTAGTAGCATGGTCACTGCTCTCGGGAGTATCCTTTGTTGTATAATATCTTTTATTATTATTTTTAAACACTTCAACATAATGTTTACCTTTTTCTCCCTGATACACTTCATAATGGGACACATTAGGTTTTTGTTCCGGTTTTATATTAGGTTCATCAGGCAAGCGTGGCGCATTTTTTATGTCATTGACAATGTCAGGAAAGTTTTTGCCTTGTTTAGGATTCCAACGCAAAACTTCTTGAACTCCTCTTTTGGAAAAATCAACTTTGCCGTTTTTGTCAATTGATATTCCCTGTACATAATCTTGATAAAAATTTCTGGCATCCTTGTTATACTGCTTTCTATCAGGAATATTTAATGCATCAATGTCACCAACATTGTGCAAATTTAACCCTCTAATATTTCTAATAGCATTTCCAACACCAGCCATACCTAACGCACCAGTGGCCGCACCTTTTAAAACTCCGCCAAGAGCTGCAGCTGCGGGGTTGTTTCCGCTCATCAAAGCATCCCCCAACTCATAACCGCCAAAACTCAAACCGCCGGATACAGCTCCTTTACCTATCCCTTGTGCGATATTCCGACCAAGATATCTCGTTAATAATTGGCCGCCAAGCTGAGCACCAAGAGTATTCGCTCCCATAGCAGGAAATGCCCAAGAACCAATTTTAAGAGCTGCACCTGTATATTGTTTTAACAGCTCATTGTTTAAATCTGTATCTATTTGTTTGCGATACTCATCATAAGCCTGTTTAACAATAGCAGCTTTTTGCTCTCTAGTTAAATTCGGGTCTTTAATTACTTCTTCTAAATATTTGTTATTCATAAAATATAATCCTTTCTTCAAGGACAATATTTATGACACTAATTCAAGACAAGAGGCTTTGTTATTATAGCATTTTTAATTATAACTGTCAACAAAATTACTTTTCATGCTATACTTTTGTTATGAATTTTGAAGAAAAAACATTGAAGTCGGAAGTAGTTTTCAAAGGGAAAGTCGTTACTGTATTAAGAGATGATATCATCACGGCTGACGGACACAACGGGTTTAGAGAAGTTGTTGTGCATAACGGCGGTGTTGTAATCGTAGCATTAAAAGATAAAGATACCGTTCTGCTTGTAAAACAATACAGATATCCTCTAAAAGATACTAATCTGGAGCTTCCTGCGGGCAAACTTGAAATCGGAGAAAATCCTGATTTAGCCGCACCTCGTGAACTAGAGGAAGAAACCGGATATCAGGCAAAAATTTGGAAATCTCTTGGGTATATAAATACAACACCGGGAATTTGCACAGAAAAATTGTATCTGTATTTAGCAAAAGACTTAACTTTTGTCGGCGATCACCCTGATGAGGGCGAAGTGATTAAATGCTATGAATACAAACTTTCTGAAGTTCATAAAATGATTCTCAATGGAGAAATCAATGATTCCAAAACAATTTGCGCCCTAAACAGAGCTTTCTGCAAAGGATTTGAAGCATGATTAAAATGATTGCAACAGATATCGACGGAACAATTTTACCATACGGCGGGGAATTTTCACCTGCACTCAAAGAGTGTATAAAAAATCTCACAAAATCAGGAATAAAAGTCGTACTTGTCACAGGCAGAATGCATTCTTCAACCGTACCAATTGCAAAAATTCTCGGACTTGAAACTCCTGTAATTTCTTATCAAGGCGGACTTGTAAAAGAAATTAACGGTAAAACCCTCTGTCAAGCGAATTTAAACGAGGATTACGCAAAAGAGATTATAAAATGGGCAAGAGAGAATAATATACATTTGAATTTATATCGCGACGATGAACTTTTTGTCGAAGAAGATAACGAAATTATTCAGTATTACATTAAAGGGAAATTCGTCGATTACAGAGTTTGCTCATTTGATGATATAGAAATTAAAAATATAAATAAACTTCTTGCCATAGATATTCACAATCCTGATAGGGTTACAGGCTGGGTTAAAGTTTTGAAAGAAAAATATCCTGATTTGTATATTGTAAAATCTACACCGTATTTTTGTGAAATCGGGCCGTCAGATGCCAGAAAATCGCTTGGTGTGGAGTTTTTATGCAGAATGTGGGGAATAAAACGTGAGGAAGTTCTGACAATTGGCGACCAGAATAACGATATAGATTTGATAAAATCCGGCGGGATTGGAGTTGCGATGGGTAATGCAACAAAAGAACTAAAAGCCTGCGCAGATTATATAACTGATACTTGCGATAATGACGGATTTGTCAAAGCAGTTGAAGAATTTGTATAAATTGTAGTGAATAAGTGACTAATCACTCAACCCCGCCTCTCTTAAGGGTAATCGAAAGAGAGGCTTGAAAGGGGCTGGAAAATTTTTTAGCAGGCGCGCCGAACGGCGCGCCTGT
>CADBQQ010000111.1 GCA_902796825.1 uncultured bacterium | reverse complement strand
AGCTCAAGAATATAATGTCGGGCTTGAACTTGTCGGACGTCGGGATGAGCTTGAAGCTGAAATTGACCGTATAAAATCTATCGGTTATATTTTGTCAGATTGCGGAACTAAAGGTCATCAAAGAAAAATTAAGATTGATGTTGATAAAATTGATTATACAATCACTCATGCTTCTGAGGTTATTGGAATGGGTGAAGCTGTAGGTCAATCTATTCGTCGTAAAAAGGATTCTTCTATTGTAAGTGCTGTTCAAGCGGTTGCAGATGGAAGATGCGAAGCAGTTGTTTCTGCCGGTTCAACGGGTGCAGCTATGGCAGCAAGTTTATTCGGGCTAGGCAGAATTCATGGTGTGGCAAGACCTGCAATCGCAGTTACTTTGCCGACAATGAAAAAGCCGGTTGTTTTGATTGATGGCGGTGCTAACAGCGATTGTACACCTGAAATGCTTGTACAATTTGCAGAAATGGGCATTGCTTATGCAAAATATATTGTAGGCATTGAAAATCCGAAAGTCGGTATTTTAAGTATCGGAGAAGAAGAAGGCAAGGGAAATGCTCTTGTCAAAGAAACTTATCCCCTTTTGAAAGAAATGCATGAACAAGGTAGAATTGAATTTGCAGGAAATATTGAGGGTAAAGAACTTTTTATAAACAAAGCAGATGTTGTTGTTGCTGACGGCTTTGCGGGCAATGTTGCTCTAAAAGTTACTGAGGGTACAGCTTCTATGCTGTTAAAAATGATTAAAAATGAATTTAAATCTGATTTTGTAGGTTGTTTGATTGGTTTAATGGCAAAACCTTTCTTGAGAAGAATTCTTAAAATTATCAACTGGGAAGGTTTTGGCGGTATGCTTTTACTCGGGGTAAAAGGTATTTCCGTTATTGCTCATGGCAGAAGTTCATCTTACGCTATGAAAAACGCAGTAAGGGCCGCTGTTGAAGTGTTAAACAAAGATATAAATTCAGAAATTGCCAAAAACGTAAACAGGTAAACAAAATTAAAAAGGTAAAAAATGATTAATCTAAAACCATTAAAAATAGCAGGCATAGGGTATTGTGTACCTGAAACCGTTGTTACAAACGAAGATTTAACTAAATTGTATGAAACTTCTGATGAATGGATTTATTCCAGAACCGGAATTAAGGAAAGACGTGTTGTTTCCGGTAATGAAACTGCTATTGATTTAGGTTATATGGCGGCGAAAAATGCTCTTGAAAAATCTAAAATTTTACCTGAAAGTATTGATTGCGTAATTTGTGCAGCATCTGTTCCTCCTCAATTATATCCGACACTTGCGTGTACACTGCAGGCAAAATTGGGTATACCGAAAGGCGTTCCTGCTTTTGATTTAACAGCAGCTTGTACCGGGTTGATTTATTCTTTGCAGGTTGCAAGGGGGTTTATTGGAACAGGTATTTATAAAAATATATTAATTGTTGCTTCTGACAATAATTCTAAAATAACTGATTGGGAAGATAGAGGAACATCAATTCTTTTCGGTGATGGTGCAGGCGCAATGGTTGTTACGGAGTCTGATGACGGTACTGATGATATTTTGGCTTTGAACATAAGCGCAGACGGCTCTATAGGTCAGTTAATTTACACTGATATGCCATCACAAAATTGTCCGCTTGTTGCTCAAGCTGATAGTGTTGGTGACGGGAAAATCAGAATGAATGGCAAAGAAGTTTATAAATTTGCGGTTACAACCGTTCCAAAATATGTTGAAGAATGTATTTCCAATTCAGGCATGACTTCAGAAGAAATTGATTATTTAATTCCGCATCAGGCAAATCAAAGAATTATCGAAGCTATTCAAAACAGGTTAAAATATTCAGACGAGAAAGTTATTTCTAATATAAAATATTATGGTAATACATCTGCTGCATCTATTCCTATTGCACTTGTAGAAGGGGTTGAACAGGGCAAAATAAAACTTGGTTCAACTGCTATACTTTGCGGTTTTGGCGCGGGCATGACATGGGGTGCAGCTGTTGTAAGGCTGCGCGAAGGAATTTGCTAAGGGACAAATATCTTATAATTTTTATTCAATGTTTTTTAACATACTTTCAATACTTTTTCCGACTAATTCGGATAGTATTAAAGCATTTACTAGAGAAATTCTATGTTTCCCGTTTTCAATGTTGCTAATATAAGATTTACTAAAACCCGTTCTCTCTACAACATCATCCTGTGACATTTTTAATTTTGTTCTATATACTTTGAAATTGAAACCAAACGTTTCAAGTATTTTTTGTTCATCCATAATGTAATTTTATTTAGTTCGATTATTTAGAATTATCTCTGACAAAATTTTTAACTAATGTTGCACCTAAATTCCCTGCGGTACGATTTTGTTCTTCTGCAAGTTTTTTAAATTTATCATAAATATCTTGGTCGATAAGTAATACAAATCTCTTTTTATCTTTTGTTGTCATAATATTATAACCTTTTTACAATACTATGATTATTTTATTGTATTGTTACATTTTAATTGTAATAAACTTATAATATGATTGTAAATAAGTTATAATAAGGTTTGCATTATGGATGTATTTATATAATATGTTATAATATTTTTATGTTTCAAATCTACGAAGATGATATTTGTCCGCAATACGAACAATTTAGACAAAAAATCAAACAGGATACCTCTTTTACTGTTACCGGTTTGACGGCTTTTTTGCGCTTGTTTTTGTTATCTAAAATTAATAAACACAAAAAAGTGCTTTTTATTACCCCGACTGAACAGAGCGCACTCAAATATCAAAGTGATTTGAAAACTATTTTTAATCTCAATTCCGAAATATTTCCGTTTCAAGATATTTCAATGTATGAAAGCGTTTCGCCTAATTTATACAATTATGCCAAACAAGTAAAGATTTTGCTTGAAGCACCTGAAGTAATAATTTGTCCGGTAAAATCTCTTTTAGAAAAATTCCCGAATAAAGATTTTTTCCAAAAAAATTCTTTTACAATTAAAATCGGTGATACAGTTGACTTGGGAAAATTATCGCGAAAATTAGTGGATTTTGGGTATAAAAAAGCAACAATGGTTAGTGATGTCTCGGAATTTAGTATTCGCGGAGATATTGCAGATATTTTTTCTCTAAATTCAAACCCTGTCAGAATAGAACTTTGGGGTGATGAGGTTGTAGATATCAGATATTTCAACAATGAAACCCAAAAATCTATTGAAAAAGCTAAAGAAACAACGATTTATCCTGTCTATAAATTTATAACAGCCGGTCAGGAAGAATTGGTTAAAGGTTTACAAAATACCATTGAAGATGAAATTCCTGAGGATTTATATTTTGAGGGCATAGAAGTTTATCAGAATTTATTCAATAAAAATCTTGTAGGATTTTTGGATTATTTTAAGGATTATACACTTGTTTTTGATGAAACAGCTGAAATTTATTCAAAATATGAATTTTTAGATGAAAACTATACAAAACAACTTGAAGAAAATTCAAAACAAGGATTGATTGCAAATATTGAGTGTAAAAATCATTATACTTATGAGGAATTTTTGCGTGCGGTTTCTTATTTTACCAAAATTGGATTTAACAATTTTATTGATGGCAGCGGCGATATAATAGAATTTAATACTCAGCCTTTACGCAATTTTGATGCGGATTTTGAACAAATTACGGGATATATTAAAGAAAATTGTTCATATAAAATAATTATTGCTACGGATTATCCTGAAAGGGTCCGCGAGGTTCTTGAAGAAAACGAAATTTTTGATGTTGAGTATACAGACAGTATAATTTGTTCCGGTTGTGTACTTGAAGATTTCAAGACGATTGTTATGACAGACAGAGAGTTGTTTAACAGACGCTCTAAAGAAATCTCGGCTTCTAAGAAGTCTTATTACAAAGAAAAACCTGAATATATAGAAAACATAAATGATATAAAAGTCGGTGAATATGTTGTGCATACTATTCACGGTCTTGGAATTTATAAAGGGCTGTCTAAACAAGAGATTGACGGACAGTTAAAAGATTATTTAACCATAGAATATGCGAATAAGGACAGATTACATATTCCTGCCGAACAGATAAATCTTCTCTGTCGTTATCGCGGTTCAGGGAATTCTCGTCCGAGTTTATCAAAAATGGGCGGCCGAGATTGGGAAAGCACAAAATCTAAAGTAAAAAAAGCCGTTGAAACCGTTGCTTATGACTTGTTAAGGTTATATGCAAGACGTAAAATGCAGCAAGGAATAGAATTTTTGCCTGATACTAACTGGCAGATTGAAATGGAGGAAGCTTTTGAATATGTTGAAACTCCTGACCAATTACGTGCGATAAATGAAGTTAAAAAAGATATGGAATCTTCTCAGCCTATGGATAGGTTGATTTGCGGGGATGTCGGATTTGGTAAGACAGAAGTTGCAATGCGTGCTATTTTTAAAGCTATTACATCAGGAAAACAAGCCGCCGTGATTGTTCCTACAACAATTCTTGCATTACAGCATTTTCAGACCCTCTCAGAAAGGTTTGCTCCTTTTGGTGTGAAAGTTGAATTGTTATCCAGATTTAGAACATCAAAAGAACAAAAAGAAACTATCAAACATCTTGCAACAGGTGAATGTGATGTCGTTGTTGGTACTCACAGACTTTTACAAGATGGTATTGCTTTTAAAGATTTAGGTTTTCTGGTGATTGATGAAGAACATCGTTTCGGAGTTCGCCATAAAGAAAAATTAAAGCAATTAAGAGAAAATATTGATATTCTTTCAATGTCAGCAACCCCTATACCGCGTACGTTGTATATGTCTTTATCCGGCATAAAAGATATTTCTATAATTAATACCCCTCCCAAAAATCGTTTGCCGATTAAAACTTTTGTTGGAGAGTGGAATGAAAATATGGTTAAAAATGCAATTCTCCACGAGATAGATAGAGAAGGACAAATTTTCTATCTATACAATAGAGTTGAAACAATAAGAGAATTTAAAAATCAACTTCAGAAAATAGTTCCAAATGCACGAATTGCTGTTGGTCACGGGCAAATGGATGAAAAAGAACTCGAAGAAGTTATTGTAAATTTTGCAAACCATGAATATGATATTTTGTTAGCGACAACAATTATTGAAAACGGTTTAGATATTCCAAATGCTAATACAATGATAATTCATGATGCTGATAAGTTTGGTCTTGCACAATTGTATCAACTGCGAGGTCGTGTAGGGCGTTCGGAAAAACAGGCTTATTGTTATTGTTTTTACAGGCAAAGTAAAGAAATTACCAAAGATGCCATACATCGTTTGAAAGCAATAAAAGAATTTACAACTCTTGGCAGCGGTTATCAAATCGCATTGAGAGATGTAGAAATTCGTGGTGTTGGTAACATTCTGGGTACAAAACAACACGGTCACATGATAAATGTAGGTTTTGACACATATTGTGATTTACTTGAAGAAGCTGTGCGCGAACTTCAAGGAGAAAAAGTCGAAAAAATAAATCCAGCTATTATTGATATAAATGTAACGGCTTATATTCCAGATGAGTGGGTGGGTTCTTCCGAGCAAAAAATGATTGAATATAAACGTTTGGCGGATGTAAAAAATTCCGTTGAATTGGATTCTATTGTGAGTGAATGGAAAGACAGATTTTCAAAACCTCCTGAAAGTGTCGAGAATTTGATTAAATTAATTAAACTTCGTCTTGCAGCTACAGAAGTTAGAATTGCCGCTGTTCGTGAGGCGCAGGATTGTATACGAATTTATACACCGTATAGTGCTCCTGAATGGAATATGGTGAAAAAAGTTCTACCGGCAAATATTATGAGGAGAATAAAATTCACACCTGCCCCAAAATCTTGTCAGGAGGGCAGTTCTATTCTGATTTTAAACACCTCCTATGTAAATTTTGATGAAGTATTTAACATTTTGACAGATTTGTTTTATTATATAAACAAGGTTAGTTATGAGTATTAAATTTAGGGAGATATATTTATGAAAATTTCAAAAATAGCAGTAACACTATTACTTTCATCTGTTCTTTTGACAGGTTGCGGATTAAAAAGTAATCAAGCGTTGATTAAAATCAATGATACTATTATTACTCAAAAAGATTTTGACAAATTGATGGACACTCAGATATCTAATTCTCCTCTTGTGCAAATGTCAGGTGGAGATTTGAAAAAAGATAAAGACGGTTTTTTATATCTTATGACAGAGCAAAGAGTTGTTAATCAGTTAATCATTCAATCACTTCTTGATCAAGAAGCAGAAGCTCATGGTATTAAGGTTTCAAAAGATGATGTAAATCAAGAAATCAAAAATATTATGGATAAAATGGGCGGTAAAGACAGATTAATGGATGCTTTAAAACAAAACGGTATTTCCATTTCTCAATTTAAAAAAGATGTAGAAATTCAAATTAGAATGAGAAGACTTGCTGCAACAGCAGGCAAAACAGAAGTTTCCGAAAAAGAAGCAAAAGATTTTTATAATAAAAATATTAAACAATTCAAACACGGCGAACAAGTAAGAGCTTCTCACATCTTGATTTCATTTAATGCAGATCAGTTGAAAGAAGAAATCACTTCTGATCCTAAAAATAAACTTACAGAAGAAGAAATTAAAGCAAAAATAGAAAAAACAGAAGCTGAAAAAAAAGCTCTAGCTGAAAAAATTGCTGAAGAATTGAAAGCAGATACATCAAAATTTGCTCAATATGTGAAAAAATATTCAGAAGATCCGGGTTCTGCCGAACAAGGCGGAGACTTAGGCTTCTTTGAAAAAGACAGAATGGTTCCGGAATTTTCAAAAGCTGTATTTTCTGCAAAACCAAACACCGCTCCCGGTGTTATAAAAACTCCGTTTGGTTATCATGTATTTATTGTAACTGATAGGATGGAAGCAGGTACTGTGCCTTTTGAAAAAGCAAAAGCAGATATTGAAGCATACTTGCAAAATCAAAAAGAGGTTAGAGCTCTTGATGATATTACTCAAGCCGCTAAAAAGAAAGCCACAATTGAATTTGTTGATGAAAGCTACAATCCTGAAGTAATTAACAAAAAATTACACAATCAAGTAAATGACTTGACAGGCGGAGCAAAAGATAAAGCAGATAAGGCAGAAGCTGCTAAAAAAGCACCTGCAAAAAAATAATAATATTTTAATCAAACAAACAAAACAAAAGGCGCAATAAAATTGCGCCTTTTGCGCATATAATAATAAAATATAAAAAATCATACAAACGCTTTATTATTTATTTTTTATACTCTGGTATAATTTTTCTATGTTTAGTGTAATATCGCCGGCAGTATATGTTCCATTAATTTTTATTTTACTGATTGTGGTTTTTGCTTTTATTTTATGGAAAGATGCAAAAAAAATTTCGCACAACAGTACAAAAGGTCTGCCTTATTACAACGAAGTTGAAATGTCGGTTGATTATATTTCGAGAAATACTTTAGAAAATGGCAGATTTAAATACCGCAATAATGTCGATACTGATATTAAATACGATAACGATACTTATAATTCTTTACGTCATGCAGGTACATTGTACTCTTTGTATCAATATGAAAAATTAGGATTTGAGAATAAATATCATGATTTAAGGATTTTATCTTCAAAATATTTTATAGAACGCTATATAAAACAAATTGACAATACTAAATATGCAGTATTATCAATTCCCGATGAAGAAGGAATGAAAATTCCTATTGCAAAATCCGGCGCGGCAGGAATTGCTCTTTGCGCCCTTGCAAATTTGTATTCAGAAAATGTAGTTGATTTGGAAATTTTACGTGGGCTGGGTGAATTTTTATTATGGATGCAGAGTAAAGAAGGCAATATTTACGCTTATTATGATTTTGATAAAAAAGAAATAAATAAAGAAGCAGAAGCTATATATTATACAGGCGAAGCCGCTGCGGGATTGATTTATTTGTATGAAATTGATTCTCAGCAAAAATGGCTTGATGGTGCTAAAAAAGCATTATTTTATCTTCAAAGAACACAAAACCAAAGTAATTTAGATTCAATTTTTGACCATTGGGCAGTGTTTGCAATTGAAAAGTTGACAGAGGCAAATCTTTTGGTATCACAGGAATACCAATTGTTAAAGGATTATGCCGAGAAAATGGCTTTGCCTATGCTGACAGCTCAAATTACCAATAAAAATCATATATACTATGGCGCATTAAAAGACAATATCAGACCTTGCAGTCTTGGAACCATTATGGAGGGTTTGGCTTCAATTTATTTTTGTACGGATAGTGAAAAATTAAAAATGGTAATTTATAAATCGTTAGCACTTGGTTGTATGTTTTTAAGCAGAACACAGGTTAAAATCGGCGAAAATGCAGGCGGACTTCCTAACTCTGCTAATTGGGTAAAACCGGGAGTATCACCGAATGCAGGTGTTATAAGGATAGATAATGTTCAACATGTAATAACGGCTTGGTTGAAATTTCAAAAAATATTAAAGGTTAGAGGTGTTTATTAAGGGAAAGAAACGTTTTGTTTCTTCCGGCTTCTTTTGCCGTGTATAGTTGTTCATCTGCTTTCTTAATAAAATCTTCTTCGGAATTTATTTCATCCGTAAGCTCACATGCTCCTATACTAACTGTAATATTTATTTCTTTTCTGTTGTAAACAGGATTTAGAGTTTCGATTGTCTTTCGAAACCTTTCCAGAGGAATTATTGATTGACGAATGTCAGTTTCTGTTAACAGGACAACAAATTCTTCTCCTCCTATTCTGAAAACGGTGTCAGATTTGCGAAAAGTTTGTAATGCCGCATTAGCAACTTCTTTGAGAATAAAATCACCGCATTGATGTCCGAAAGTATCATTTACTTTTTTAAAATAATCAATGTCAAACATTGCAATTGTCAATTTATTTTTATATCTTTTAGCTCGTGAAAATTCTTTACCAAGAGTGTTGTCAAAACTTCTGCGGTTAGGAAGCTTTGTGAGAGCATCAGTAAGTGAGAGATATTTAGTTCTGGAATACATAAAATTAATTTGTTTTATGACTTCTTGTTTATTTTCTTCCGGAACATCAAAAGTTTGTATAATGTGTTCAATGTTGTGTTGAATTTCGTCTAACAAATCTTCCGGTATTGTAATTTCTTGAATTTCTTCCACTTTCCAAAACTCCTATATAGAAATTTTAGCATAAAAATAGCCGTCAGACAACGGCGTGAAGTAAAAGGTTAGTGTGTAGGAGAAAATAAAGAAAAAGAAAATGGTTTGTATACATGTTATATATTCCCTGTTTACTTGGAAAAAGTACGCGAAAACCTGATTTTTTTACAATTCTTAATGTTTATTTAAAAATATGATTATTAGAATTGGAATAAGTTTATAATATTTGTTTCAAATAATTAATCAATCTTTTTTATCCACATGGGCAATGGTATTTGTTTTAAAAATATAATATCTTCTATACATAAACAAGGAGGCAATGTAAAAAGATAATTATAATAACTTAGATATGTATTTTAGATTTCTAAGGTTATATTTTGTATGAAAGAGATAATTTTTTATTTAACTCAAATCATTTTTTCCGGCACCTGTTGTCTGTTTTAAAAAGCATGAAGTATGTTTAAAGATTGGCAGTAGAAGTGCCGGTTAATTTTTGTGTATAATTTTTTTATGAAAGTTGATAAAAACCCTGATAAAATTCAATTTATATTTAACGACATCTCTTCTTATTATGACAAGATGAACAATTTGATATCTTTTGGTATGCATTATTTTGTTAAATCTTCAGCTATAAAGATGTTAGATATTCAAACTGACAAACAAATTTTAGATATTTGCTGCGGAACAGGTGATTTTACAGGTATAATAAGCAAATCGGTTTCTGGTGCAAAAGTTACAGGTTTGGACTTTTCATATAATATGATAGAAAAAGCTATACAAAAGTTTCCGTCAAATACTTTTATAGTAGGTGATTGTACAGATATACCTTTTAAAAATGAAGAATTTGATTATGTTACGGTAGGTTTTGGTATGCGTAATGTAGAAAATCGTACTAAAGCAATTAAAGAGGTTAATCGTGTTTTGAAATTTGGCGGAAAGTTTTTACATCTTGATTTTGCAGGTGGAAAAAATAATTTTGCAGCGAAAATATTTAACTTTGCAACTCTTTTGTTAGTAAAATTTTTAGGGAAAAATGCAGAGCATTATAAGTATTTGCTAAATTCTAAAGCATCGTATCCGGCACCTGACGTTATTTTAAAAGAATTTGAGAACGCCGGATTTAAGTTGATATCTGAAAAAAATTTTGTGTTCGGGGTAATTAACGCGCAGGTTTTAGAGAAAATTTAGTCTTTTTTATTATGAGTTAAAACAAATACATTAGAGGCAGTCAGGGCTGTCAGAACAAATATTACTCCTATTGTTTGAAATTTGAATACGATAAACGAAACCGCTAAACCTATTGTAACACCTAAAAACAGTATAAATAATCCACGTTTTACCCATTTTATAATGTTTTGATAAACAAGAAGTTCTTGTGCCATAATTTTTATATTGGATTGTTCTTTAGCGCGTTCTTCAGTTTCAGCATTTATAATATTTGATTTTTTGAGGTCTTCAATAGAACTTATATAAGTTTTTGTAACGTATTTTTCGATAACATCAAGCAAAACTTCTTCGGTTGCATCATTATTGACGCAGGCATACATTACATCCCACATTGTTGCAAGAATTTTTTGCATTATAGGTTTCCAATATTTTGCGGGTATACCTGAGCGGAAAAGGTCGATTTCTTTGTGGAAAGACCATTCTGTCATTATTTGCAGATATGTACATTGGGTTTTAAAATCGAGTTTGGAAAAGGCTTTTTCGTTTTGCATTGACTGAGCCAAAACAATTGAGGCTTTTTCGATATTATTTTTCAAATAACCTGCTTGAAGCCTGTTAATATCTTTTGGTATAAGTTCTTCTACATGTGAAATCATGCCTTTGATAAAATCTGTATATTTTTTGTCCAGAGCCTTCTCTTCCATTCTAATATTATAGATAATAAATCATTTTTATTTGTCATATATATAGACTAATTTTCAAAGTGTAACAAATTATTAAAAAAACTGCTTATAGAGTCAAAAAACCATCTTGACAGGCTTTAAGCATGATATCTTAAAAAGTGTGAAAGTAATTTAAAATATGCCGATAAAAATTCCACAGGTAAAATCATATAAAACCTTTTCTAAAGAGGGTTTGAAAAAAACATTTGCTCCGCGTAATTTTGTCAAACAAATGGCAAGTGACGGATTTTTGCCGGTTATTTTACTGGAAGCATTTGTTGAGGGCGGAAGAACTTATCAGGCATATCAAAGAGGGGGTTTTGACGAAGCAAGAGAAAGAATTACCGAAGAATTTTCAGGTGCTGTATTCTGGCTCGGCGGTGTAACTGGTTTGAACTGGTTGTTTGAAAAACTCGGACAGAAGCTTTTAAAATTACCAAATGAAACTGTGGATATTGCAAGCGATGCCGTACGTAATCCGTTAGATAATTTCCTTGTGCAAGAAGTTAAAAAAGACGGCACCAAGATTACGCGTGATTTAATGGCAAGATTTAAGTTTGCTAAAGTTATTTCCAGTGTATTGCTTGCCAACGCTTTTATAGGTTTCTGCCTGCCGAAAATTAATCAGGCAATCACTCGTTCATATCACAAAAATGACAAGAATAAACAACAGGCACAACCTCAGGACGATTTTGTAAAAAATCTGTCTATGAACGATTTTGAACAAGACAAAAAAGATGTAACTTTCGGCGGCGGTTGGGATTTACTTACGATTGCAAATAATTTTGAAAGTAAACGCAACTGGAAACTGCTTTCGGTTGATGCCGGAACTGCTACAGGCAGAGCATATTCAGCTCGAAATAATGATGAAAGAATTGAAATTTTATTTAGAGATTTAAGTTCAATATTCTTCTATATGTTTAATATGAACTTAATAAATAAAGGGCTAAATAAACTTGAACAGGGCAGAACTTCAAGACTTGACCCTGTTTCAGCAAACTTTGCAACAGAATACATGAGTAATTATATTGATACAAAAGACTCTCAAAAAGTTACTCTAGAAGAATTTAAAAAAGAATTTCTCGGAACAGAAAAAGAAATTCCGGAAGCTATCAAGGCTAAGTTTGCAAATGGCAGCATAATTAATCTTAAAGACTTTAAATCAGAATTAGAGAAATTGAACTTACCGGAAGAAGAATTTAAACAATTAATTGAAAACGCTTCTAAGATGTCAGAATTACAGCCTCAAATCAAAGGACAATCAATTTTAACAAAAGGACAGGTTGCAGATATATTTAAAGGCGGTCATATCAATAATCCTGAATTCTTAAAAGAATTCTACAAAGATAATCTAGGTACATCATTTATGAATAAATATAAATATGTATCTCAAGATAAACTTGATGCAATAAAAGCGGATTTAACAGCTTATGTTGAATCTATTGTTCAAGATGCAAAATCTGCAAATATTAAAGAGATTACAAAAGATGTTCTAAACAGAGCTTCTAAGAAAAACTTCAAACTCAATGCCCTCAACTGGGGTACAGGATTTGTAATTTCAGCAGCATTTTTGTCAACAATTATTCCGAAATTACAATACCTGATAACCAAATTGAGAACCGGTCAAGATAATTTTCCGGGAACAGCCGAGTTTAGAGAAAAACAAGCATAATTTTTGTTAACAATTATTTACTTAACTAATTCTTAACGGCAATTTTTTCTTTGTTTGGTTTTTGCTATAATGTGAAGTGTAGAAAGTTAATTGTATTATGATAAGCAAAATTAGCCAAAACAGATTTAATCCCCCATATTTTGCGCAAAATCCTCAGGCTGAAAAGCATGAAATGACAACAAAGCAAAAAGCGGTTGTTCTTGCTTCATCTGCGCTTGGTGTAGGCGCTGTTTTGGCCGGTCTTGCTAAACATAACGGTTTTTCTTTAAATCCTGCAAGAATTATTAAAACACCCGTAAAAGATTGGGCATTGTTTAAATATAAAAAAGGAACAAATGCTATTGTATTTGAAGAACCGCAAATCATTGGAGTTGCTGCAGGTTCTGTTGCCGGCGGATTTGTTGGAGGTGTTATTGCCGACAAAGATAATATAAAAGCTAAAAAACGCGAAGTCTTAAACCAGATTTTAGGAAACGTATTAGTTCCGGTTGCATGCGTTGGAGCAGGTTCAAGATTGTTTGAAAAATATTCTGCCGGTATCATTAAAATGATGCCTACTATTGCAAAAGAAACAAAATTTGCAAGAGTATTTAATCAAATAAGCCGTAATATTCCTAATGCTGCGGCAACGGTTATCGCTCTGGGAATAGGAATTGTTGCCGGTAATAAAGTTTCTAATCTCATAAACGAAAAACTTTACCATAAAAAAGTAGAGCGAGGAATTAGAGCAACAGATTTTGCTCCGCATGTAGATGATTTATGTCTGGCAACGTCTTTAATGAACAAAGAATCTGATTTTGGTGCAAAACTTGGTAAAGTTATACCTTTTGCTTTGCTTGTTCCGGGTTATGAAACAGGAACGGCTCAAGAAGGATAAATTTTTTGATACCACTTGAAAAAATATAAAACATAGTTTATAATATAAAAAAGGGCGGAGCAAGTTACCGCTTGCCCCTTTAAAAGCCCGATTATTTGATGAATTTTAGCACTATGATTATTAATAATAATAAGAATAGTGCTTTTTCAGTAACACTGAAATTCATCTTTTATCACCTCCTTTCGCTTGATTATACGGATTTTATGTCTGTTCCAAGCAAGGAAAGGTAATATTACAAGGGCTTACCCTTGTATTCATTTTAACATTGGGATGTGTGCCGGCATCATTTATATGATGGAATTATTTTTAATTTTTAAATTTCGTCTATTATATCAAGTTTGCAGTGACAGCCAATTTCTTCTTGAGCTAAAACAGTTATGTTATTTATATATAAAGATAAAAGGGTGAAAAATATCTGTCTGTATTCCATAGGTACAACAAGTTTCGGATTATAAAGACCTAATTTTTTGGATTTTTTAATTATATTATTTGCGATTCTTTCGGCAAGCTCTGCGTCTATCCTGATTAAAGAATCTTCGCTTTCATCAAAATCTACAATGATTTCTGTAAGAGTTTTTTCTGACAGTTCAAAAGCGCTGATTGTTTCGCCATCTTCATTTACGTTATTTTTACAAATCTGCCTTGAAAAAGCCAGACGTAATTTGTTTAAAATATCTCCTTTGCTATTTTCATCAGCGTAATCATTGATTTTTTCAAACAGATAAGTAATATTTTTTATTGACACTTTTTCCTTTATTAAACTTGTCATTAAATATTTTATATCTGAGTAAGACAAAACATCCGGAATAATATTGTCTACAAGAAAAGCGTTTTCTTTTTCTACAACGTTAAGGTATTTGTCAATATCTTCATAGTCTAATAAATCTTCTACGTATTTTATTGCAACATATTCAAGCGCGTGAGCAATATATTCAGAAGAAGTCATTCCTTTTTGCCAAAAATCTTTGCATTTTTCTTTTTCTATCCAAATAATTTTTCTGCCAGAAATTTCATCTTCATCTTCGTAAGAATTTTTTATCTTGTGTTCAAGGTGAAGTTCATCTGAATAAAACATTTTGTGTTCAGGATAAACAACAGCCCTGAACATTTCCATTCCTCGAATTTTTATACTAAATTCGCAAGGGTTTAAATTTTCATCGTCTTTAAATACAACTTTTGGAATAACATATCCGATTTCTTCTGTTATTTTTAACCTTGATTTAACAGTTTCAGCAATGAGTTGTTCTTCTCCAAAATTTTCTCTTTCGGAGTCAATAAATCCCAAGAGTTCTTCACTTAAATATATTGCAAGTTTTTCTTCTTTTAGTTTTGAATACATCAAATCAGGAGAAGTGGCTTTATTAAGTTGAGCTTTCAAGTCATCAAGCTCTCTTAATCCGGCAGAAATTTTGTCGTTTAATTTTTTTCTTGAAATTGATGCGGGTGCTTCGTTGTCAAGTTCTGCTTTTATTTTGTTTATAACTTCGCGTTCATGTTTGATTTTTGATTGAATATCAAGACAGGTCTCATATTCAGACAATTTTGGAGAAAGCATTCTTTCTATTTGGCTTTTAAAATCGGAAATGCTTATTATATCTGAGTCGGAATTTTTGTCGGATTTTACTTCGCGCATGAAAATGCAATTCAGTTCCAAGCCTGTTTCTTCGTCACCGGCTTCGTGCATACTGTATAAATCCCAGCCGTTCATGGACATTTCGTTTAAAAGATTTTGAAGTTCCTGCGCATCTTCTGCCGAGCAGGTTTTTATAATGTATTCCATTCTGTTTTTTCCGAACATGATTTATTCCTCTTTTAAAAATTTTATAGCTTCAATTGCTGTTTTGATAGCTTTTTCTGTATCATGAACAACAGGGTTTTCAAGCTCTGCTTTTTCTCTTTCTTGGTTTGCGACTGTTAAAAATACAGAGCCGACGCGAACTTTTAAATAACTTGCAACAACAAATAATGCTGCGGATTCCATTTCAGAAGCAAGACAGCCTAAACGTTTCCAAGCTTCCCATTTGTTTAAAAGTTCGTAACTTACAGGCATGGTTTCCGGACTATGCTGTCCATAAAAAGAGTCTTTACATTGAACAATTCCTGTATGATAGTTATAATCAAGTTTTTGCGCGGCTTTGACAAGCGCATTAGTAATATCGAAATTTGCAACAGCAGGAAATTCAATCGGCGCATATTCTTTGCTTGTTCCTTCCATACGAATGGCTCCTGTTGCAATTACAATATCGCCGCCTTTGACATCTAAATCAATGCCTCCGCAAGTGCCTACACGAATAAATGTATTCGCTCCGATTTTGGTAAGTTCTTCCATCGCAATTGATGCTGACGGACCACCTATTCCCGTAGAACATACACTGACTTTTTCTCCGTCAAGATAACCTGTATATGTTACATACTCGCGGTTATCTCCAACAAGCTGAGCAGAGTCGAAATATTGAGCAATTTTTTCGCAACGCTTTGGATCTCCCGGAAGAATAACGTATTTCCCGACATCTCCATTGCGCAAGCCAATATGATATTGCTTTCCGTCTTGTGTGTATTTCATAGATGTACCATTTACTTTAATTTTTGAATAACTTGATCTGTAATATCAACACCGCCTACAAATACAACCTGATCAGATACAACAGCATCAAGTTTTTGTGCGACCATTACTGCTCTTGCGGCAGTTTTTACTTGATTAAGAATTTGCATTTCTTTATCTTGTTGCAGTTTGTATAAAGATTCTTGTTTTGATTTTAATTCATTTTGAGTCTGGGTTTCAAAGTTTTGTTTTTGAAGCGGAGTGCTTAAATTTTTGTATTGTCTTTCTTTTTCAAGCATATATTGTTGTAATTCAAGACCTTTAGCGTCAAGATCTTTCATTGCTTGCTGTGCAGCCGGATAATTTTCTAAAACTCTTTGATAATCAATATAACCTACTTCAGCGTTAGCCGGAGGCATTGATAATGCAATACCTGCTACGAATAATAATACCATTAATTTAGTTTTCATACTTCCTCCTATTTTATTTATTTTAAACTTTAATATAATAAGTCACCTACACCAAAAGTGAAATATCCGTGTTTAGAACCGTTACGTCCTGAGTGTGTAAGCGGAATACCGTAGTCGATAGACAAAGGTCCCATTCCCGGAATAAATACTTTCAAACCTACACCGACAGATACAGCATACATTGGTCTGTCGTATATTTTGTCTGATACTGTACCGTCAAAGACTTTACCGGCATCAGCCCACATTGTAAATCTTATGTTATTAAGAAAAGCAATTCTTGTTCTATCCATAAACGGAATTGGTGTTGCAAATTCGGCAGAACCCATGATGAAAGCGTTACCCGTACCAACGCCACTCATTTTGAAACCTCTTATTGTGTAAGGTCCGCCTAAACGATATGCCATAACTTCAGGTATATCGCCGTGAATTGCGCCACCGCCTTTTGCTGTAAATGATAATGAAGATTTTTTAGCAATCGGTATGTATTGTTTAATCATACCGGTAAGTTTGCCATGAGTTTTGTCAAATCCGTTCAAACCAATGTTTTCGTCAAATCTTAAACTAGCCATTGTACCGTGTCTTGTTACAGTAGCAGAATCTCTTGTATCATAAAGTATTGCAGGGCTTAATGATAAGAACATTCCCCCCTCAAGCTGTTTTGCACGTTCTGACAGTGGTACATTGTATGCTCTGTAAAGGCTTGAAATTCTGTTGAAATCACCCTCTTTTACATCAACATCTTCAACTCCTAAGCTAAACGTTGCAGTTGCATGTCTGTTAAATTTCAATCTATGAGCAGCCGTAACTTCTGCGCCATATCTTCTTTCAATTGCAAGCGGAACTTGATAAGAACCAAAATCCCTAAAGAATAATCTTGTATTTAACGAAGTATCGGCATTAAAGAAATATGGTTTGAAATAACTCAATTCAGCCTGAATATTCATGTGATCTTTAACAGATGAATCATTAAGTATTATACCTGTACCGGCTAAACCTGTTAAAGAAATCTTTTCTGCTCTGCCACGAAAGTTGTTTTCTGAAATTCCGGCTGATCCGAACAATCCTGTTACAGTATCAAGACCGCCGCCGACAGAAATACTTGTTGAACGTTGTTCTTTAATTTTTATTGTAATGTCATAAGCATCAGGAATGTCTTCACTCGGTTCTATTTCACGCGTAACATCTTTAAATGCCTGAGTTGCATATAACCTAACCAAATCTTCTTTGATAAGATTTTCGTTATATATCATTCCGGGTTCTGTTAAAATATTGCGGGCAACAATGTAATCTTTGGTTTTTTCATTGCCCTCAATCATAATTTTGTCAATAATACCCTCTTTTATGCTGATATTAATTGTTCCGTCAGGATCATCTACAACAGAATCAACGCGGGCAAGTATATAACCTTTTGAATTATACATTTCCTGTATTTTGGCAATGGCAGTATTAATTTCAGCAATATTTTGAGCCTTACCTTTCATTTCGGTCAAAACAGCAAAAATATCCTCTGTTGGAATTACAGTATTACCCTCGATTGTGAAGTCTTTTACAGGGATGTTTTCTTCTACGACAATTTTTATTGAAACAGTTCCGTCAGAATTTACTGTCGGAACAGCCTTCATTTTTTCCGTAAAAAATCCTGTTTCATATATTGCTTTTAAATCAGATTGCATTGCAGAGCGAGAGTATTCACCGCCTTCGTGCATTTGCATTTTAGATAAAACTTCATTTGAAGATACAGAATTTAAACCGTAAAATTCAATACTTTTAATGGTTTTACCTTCTTTATCAACGTTATCATTAGAAGTTGTTTCGATTGACGGAGTATATTGTGAATAAGTTTGCTGCGCAGGGTATTTTGAAGAATAGTCAAACGGATTGTAATTTGAATTTTCAGAAGATTGTTCGGGTTTTGTATACTGATTGTAAATAGTGTTTGAAGACGAACCTGATTGCATAACATCATCAATCAAGCCCATTGAACCCCAGACATCATCAATTGCAAAACACATACTTTGGGTAAATAGTGTTAAAGCTATTGCTATTACAATGTTTTTAGCTCTCTTTGAATTCAAAATTTTCCCTTTTACAAACTTCACTAATCTCCTACAAAATCATAGCATAAATTCTTGAAAAAAGTAAAATAATTTACATCTATTTACCAATTGCAATTTTGTAAATTTCATTTTTATTTAGATTATATAATTCAGATAAAATTATTGATATGTCTTTTGCACTGAAACTCTTGTTTTGCAAGAGTTTTATCTTATTCATAATTTCTACGCTATCTGCGTTTTCTTCACTGCGAAATATAAGAACAACAAATTCTCCTTTAATTTCATTATGTTCCAGATGAGAAATTACATTGTCGATTTTGTCTACAACAACTTCTTCAAATATTTTGGTCAATTCTCTGCCGAATGCAATTCTAGAATTAGGGCGAATTTCTTTTACTATTTTTAAAGTGTTTAAAATTCGGTTTGGGGATTCATAAAAAACCAGATCGCGTGTTAAATTTTGCTTTACAATATCTGCAATTTGTTTTTGTGTTTTTGGTAAAAATCCGACAAAAGTAAAACTTTCGTCTTGTCTGGAGACTTGCGATAGAAATGTCGCAATTGCATTTGCGCCGGCTAAGGCAGTTATAGAAAATCCCTTTTTTCTCAATTCTTTTACGATTACCGAGCCGGGATCACAGATTAACGGTGTTCCCGCATCAGAAACAAGAGCCATTGAATTTCCATTTTCCAAAAATTCAATTATTTTTGAAACTCTTTCACGTTCGTTGTATTTGTGATAAGAAATACATTTCGTTTTGATATTATAATGATTAAGTAGTTTTTGCGTGTTTCTGCTATCTTCGCAAGCTATCAGGTCAACTGATTTAAGAACTTCAATAGCCCTTAAAGTTATATCTGCGAGATTTCCTATAGGAGTGGGAACAATATAAAAATCGTACTTTTTCATAAAAAAATTTTATCATGAATAAATAATTTAAAAAACGTAAGTTGGGCACGAATGCCCAACTTACCAATTCACAAAAGGCGCGACCTGAACTTCGTTCGTTAATCATTTGTAATGCTCCACCCAAGCGAAACAACTCGCTAACGCTCAAACAAGTTTCACTTTGACATCGTGTCGCAAACAATGATTACTCACTACGCAAAGCCTGTAATTTTTAAGATAATGCGGCAATAGCGGAGTGAACAATAATTGTAAGCGAAACAGGCATCAAGGCGGGCATTGTCTGAACGTAGTGAGTTTGCCCGCCTGAAGTTGAGCTGTACAAATTATTAGAGAACGGAAGCGTGCCGCTGGTTTTGGGTACTTTTGACAACAAAAGTACCTCCGTCTGAAAGACCCGCCGGAGGCACTACTGGGTGTTGGGCACGAATGCCCAACTTACAAATTAAACTGATAATAAATATTATGTAACGAAATGTAAATATTAATTTACAAATGGACTAAAACCCAGTTATAATCTACTATATGATATGATATGATGTATCAAGAATATCTTGATAAATTACCTCTGGCTGATAGAGTGAAAGAATTTTATGCAAGCGGCGGTAAAGGTGTAGATTTTGATGCTTAGAATATATAATAATTTAGGGGTTTAAATAATATTATTCAAACCCCATAATTATATTTATCTTACTTTATTTTCATTGCCATTGCGTAAACGTTTGATGTTTTCTCTATGCAAGTAAATTACATAAACGGCTGCTATTAAGGCATAAGCAATGTATGCAGCAGGGGCATTCAAAAACCACATTATCAAAGGTGCAAGCGCCATTGCAACTATTGAACCTAACGACACATAGCGAGAAACCCAAGTTACAACAGCCCAAGTTAAAACGATAGTTATACCCGCTTGCCAATCCAGAGCTAAAAGTGTTCCGACTCCTGAAGCTACTGATTTGCCGCCTGTAAAATTCAAAAATACGGATTTGCTGTGTCCGAGTATTACAAAAATTGCTGCTAAAACAGGAAGCAAGCCGATTTCTTTAAATACTGTTCCGAATAATATAGCAAGAATTACGGGCAATGCGCCTTTTAAAGCATCAAGTATCATTACTGTAAAGAACCAATTTTTGCCCATTACACGTTTTACATTTGTTGCACCGGTTGAGCCTGATCCAATTGTCCTGATATCTTGTCCGGTGAAAAGTTTTACTATAATATAGCCTGTCGGAATTGAACCGATAAGGTATGCTCCGGCTATTACCAGTATTAATTCTCTAATTATTTCAGAATAGTCCATCAATCCTCTCTTTCATACTTTTCTATAAAATTATATTAAAACATAAATTTTCTACAACTGTTTGAATAGCCATAGATGGTGTCAATGAAATTTGTCTTTTGGCTTCTTCAACATATTTCAAATCCCGCATAATTCTATAATATATGGGTTTGTTGTCAAAATTTGATTTTATAACATTAAACATATAATTTTGAATTTGAGTAAAAACAGTTTTAGCATCATTTTCGGCAATCGCGCTCATAATTTTTTCTTCAAGTTCAATAACATTATTGCGTTCAATTGTCCAATAATTTTTTATAACATTTTCTACCAAATTGTAGTCAAAAATTTCTTCGGTTTTTGCAGGAACAAAAAAAGATTGCGCGCGCGAAACAACTGTAGAAATGACATCTGTTTTATCGTTGGTTAAAAATATAAACGTTGTATTTTCCGGAGGTTCTTCAAAAGTTTTGAGTAAAGCGTTTGATGTTACTTCGGGGAAATTAATTCTGTTTAAAGGTAGAAGATTACCCTCATCGTCTCTGTCGCAAAATATATAAACTCTGTGGTAATCACTTGTTATTCCAAGTTCATTTATAATGGCTTTTGCTTGATTTTTGTCAATATTTTTCTTACCGGTAGTTGAATCATCATCTGATGATGCGGATTCTTTAAAATCTAGTCTTGTATAAATTTTTACGGCAGGATGAGTTTGTTCTTTTACCCATTTGCAGTTTAAACATTCACAATTTTCACTGCCGTTTTCTTTGCAATTTAATAATCTTGCAATTTCTAGAGCTAATTCACATTGAGACGTTATGTCAGGTCCCCAAAATAGTAGGCAGTGACTAATATTTTTATTTTCGTTTGAGATACCAGATTTGAAATATTTTACTAAATCAGGATATTTTTTTTCAACTTCATTGTTGTAATAAAGCATATTCAACCTCCCTGCCAATATCAAGATAAGATTGTCCTGATTTAATTTTATATTCTGCGTTTGTCAAATTTTTCTTCAATTGAACAAGTTTTTTTAACGAAACATTCTTGAGTTTTTGAATTTCCAATTTAACCCTATAAGGGTGCATATTCAACATTTTTGCAATATCATCAGGAGAATATTTTAACGATTTTGCTTTAATTTGGATTTTGTTATGAAGCATTGTATGAACTGTCAAAAGTATTGCAAGAGGGTGACGAATTGTGATTAATTTTTGATATTCTTCAAGTGCTTTTGCAATATTATCTGCTGTCAGGTAATCAATAAAAGCAAACAAATCTTCGTTATTCACACAAATTTCTTTTATCATATCTTTTGTTACGGAATTTTTTCCGGCAAAGACTTTTAATTTTTCAAGTTCACTATCGAGCATTCTGAGATTTGAACCGACCTGAAATAGTAATAATGACGCAGCATCAGGCGGAAGTTTTAAATCTTTACTTTTTGCTTGATTTATAATCCAGTTTTCAAGTTCTTGTGTTTTATATGATGGGATTTGCGCAAATTCTTGTGCATTATATTTTGCAAGAAGCTTGAATATTTTTTTGCGCTTGTCGATTTTTTTCTTACCGTCCGGGTCAACGCAGGCGCTAAAAACTATATCGAGATTTTCATTACTGCTGTCAAGAGCTTGAGTCAATTGTTTTAATTGTTTGTCATCAAATCCGCCATCTTCTGATTTTGAGGAGAAATATTTTATACAATCTATAACGATTAACATTTTGCCAAACATCATTGGCTGAGTGGTGACAATCGCGATTAAATCAGGGAATTTCGGATTATCAAATTCTTTATAACTCATTTCAATAAAATTTTTATCAAGTTTTGATTTTAATTCCTTGATTTTATTTGAAATATTAAATTCTTCATCTCCGTAGAAAAAATAAATCATACTTGTTATACCGATTATTTAAATTTTCTCATCATTTTCATTGCCTGAACCATAGCTTTTGCTTTTCCGGCTTTTCCTGTATTAAATCCGCCAAACATTTTTTTCATTTTATTCATACCACCCATCATCTGGCGCATTTGTTCGAATTGTTTTACATATAAATTAACTTGATGCATATCCATTCCGCAGCCTTTTGCAATACGTCGTTTGCGGCTTGTATTCATTATTTGCGGGTTGTCGCGTTCTTCAGGTGTCATGCTTTGGATAAATACTTCGATTTTTTTGAACTCTGTTTCTCCCACGTGGGAAATTTTTTCTCTATCCGCTTGTTTGATGTTTAATCCGGGAATCATTCCGAGAATTTGATCCATTGAGCCAAACATTTTCATTTGTTTTTGCATATTTAAGAAGTCATTATAACTAAATTCTTCTTTTTGCATTTTTTCTTGAAGTTTAAGGGCTTCTTTTTCGTCAAAAACTTCCTGAGCGCGTTCAACGAGGGATACAATATCCCCCATACCCAGAATTCTTGTAACCATTCGTTCAGGGTAGAAATTTTCAAGAGCATTAAGCTTTTCACCTGTTCCGGTTAATTTTATTGGTTTTCCTGTGCAATAAACAACAGAAAGTGCAGACCCTCCCCGAGAATCGCCATCAAGTTTAGTTAAGACAAGACCAGTTATTCCGATTTGGGCATCAAAATTTTCAGCAACATGCACTGCTTCTTGACCTGTCATGGCATCTATTACGAGAAGTTTTTCCTGCGGGTGAAAAACTCTGTCGATTATTAAAAGTTCTGCCATCATCTCTGTATCAATTTGTAATCTGCCGGCAGTATCTAAAATAACTACGTTAAATCCATTTTCTTTTGCATAATTTATAGCGTTTTGAACGATATTTTGTACATCTTTAGAGCCATCAATTGTAAAAACTTCGCATCCTATTTCTTTTCCGAGTGTTTGCAGTTGAGAAATTGCGGCAGGTCTATATACATCACATGCTACTAATAGAGGATTTTTTCCCTCTTTTTTAAGTTTTACCGCAAGTTTTGCTGATGATGTTGTTTTACCTGAGCCTTGAAGTCCGAGCATCATTATTAATGACGGATGTCCTGATAAATCAAGCGGTTTTAATTCTTTTCCTAAAAGTTCAACGAGTTCGTCATTAACAATTTTGATTAACTGTTGAGATGGATTGACTCCTTGAATAATATTTTCGCCCTCAGCTTTGTCTTTTATTGCGGAAATAAAAGCTTTAACTACGCGCAGGTTAACATCAGCTTCCAGTAAAGCACGGCGAATTTCGCGTAATGCTTCCTGCATATTTTCTTGTGTGAGTTCGCGGCCTTGAGTATTAGAAATTATTTGTTGAAGTTTTTCGCTTAGATTATCAAACATTTTATATCCCTTTGTTTGTATTTTAGCACAAATAAAATAAGGTGTCTGAAATTTAGACACCTTATCATTTATTTATAATTAAATTTATAAAGTGAAGTCTTCTTCTGCAGGCAGAACAGCAGGGATTGATTTAATCCATTCTTTTGCTTCTTTGCTTGCATGTGTCCAGTTTACTGACACAAGACCTCTTTGAACCCAGATTAATTCTTTGAAGAATTCATATTGAGAGTTTAATGCATCAAGTTTTGCGTCGAAATACAATTGCTGTGCATCGGAAATCTGATTAATTGGAACTTCCCCTCTTAAATATTTTGCTTTTACTGTCTGATAGTTTTCAGCTTGAGCAAACATTGCTTTGTATGATTTTTCAATCATAAAGTATTTTGCGATTGCTCTGTTTACAACTGAGCGAACTTTCATCTCAATTTCAGTATTAACTTCTTCAAGATATGCGTTCAATTCATTAAGTTCAGCTTTGCAGCGGGCAATTTCTGCAATTTTATGACCGCCTTCAATAGGTTTCCATTGAGCGGCAATCATTACTCTTGTAGATGTTTTGTTAAGATTCAAATACGGAGAACCCATATAAGCCGCAAGAGGTGAAACTCCCGGCATCAGACCTGCTCCGGCAACACCTGATGCTACGTATTTCATCTGATTGTGACCTTCGTTTTCATAAGGAAGCTGTCTGTCAAAGAATGAGCCGTATTCAAGTGATAATTTCGCATTTGGCATTACAAATTTTTGAGCGTAATTTGAAAGCTCTGCTTTTTTCATAGCAATTGCAGCTTTTAATTTTGTTGTTTCAGGTGACAAATAAATTGCTTCTTCTACTAACATGTCTGTAAATTTGCCAAGTTTTTGCGGATTTCTTACGTGGTCAATAATATGCAAATCAGATGTGAAAAATGCAGGGTCATTCGCTGTTAGTGGTGCGAAACTAAAGTCTGATTTTTGATCTTTGTATAAAAGTTTATTAATATGAACTTTTATATTTTTGTAATCAGCTTGCATACTAAGAAGTTTTTTCTCTGCTTCGCTTACTTCGCCTGCCCAACGCAAAACTTCTTCATATCCGCATTTGCCGGTTTTTTGTCTTACGCGCGCAATTGCAAGATTTTCACGTGTTTCTTGTACAAATTCTTCTTGTACTTTAATCATGTTTTCTAACATTAAAGTATCAATATACAAATTGCCTGTTTGATATTCCATATTTGCTTTTGTCAAATCGGATTCGGCTTTGTCGAATTTTAATTTTTTGTGTTTAACAATGATGTTTGTTACTAAATCAGGAGAATAAATAACCTGATCAAGTGCCAGAGTAAACTGACCTATTCTATGCGGAACATCAGCATAAGACTCTGCATAAGCACCATTATAGTGTTGATGTCCCAAATCAATTCTCAAAGTTGGCAGATATCTTAAATATGCACTTGCAACCGATCTTCTTGCTGCGCTGATTAAGAATTTTTTTCTTGCCATATCAAGGTTGCTTTCATCTAAAGCATCTAACAAAGTGCCAAGTGTATATTTAGGCATTTGCTTGTGTGTAATTGTTACGGCATTATTTAATAATCTCAAAGGAGGTACGTATCCGACAGCTTCTCCTGAATCTGCGTTGTAGAAAATTACTTTATCATCATAAAAAGGAATTTTTTCGTCTTTTACAACATTTCCGTGTAATACTCCGTGAATATTGAATGATGTAGCTTCTGCAATTTTCTTGTCAACATCCATTGTAGAAGTTCCGAGCATTGCGCCTAAGTCAACATCTTCGCGCCCTACAGAAGAAAATGACGGCAATTTCTTGTCATTTATATATTTATACATTTCCTTTCTTTGTTCGGTCGTTAGATTGAATAATGGTGTTACAAAAACGGAATCAACATCTGACGGTATTTTTGATAAAGATGCTTTTACATTTGAATTAACAGGAACAATAACAAAATTTAAATCACATTTCTTTTCCTGCAATTTTTTTGAAATGCTTGCACTCCAATTTTTATTTGTTTTATAAAAGTTTTCGTTCATCAAAATAGCAGATTTTTTAATATTTGGAACTAGAACTTTGAATGTGGCAAAATCATTAGCTGTTTGTTGAATAGGGTTGAAGAATTTGTCCCCAAAATCCCTCAAACCGTATTGATCAATTGTTACCACGTATTTGTTTTTGTTGGTTTTGCCTGCGTAATATGTGCTTGACATATAGCCAAGAGAAATAACCATTCTTGCTCTTGAACTCAGTGCTTTATCAGAAACAGATTTTGCTCCTGCTTCTGTCCAATCGCCGGTAAAGATTAAATCTTTTGGAAATGAAGCTTTAAAGTCAGGCAATAATGATCTTGTAATTGTTTGTTGGAAAACTTTCAAAACTTCTTCATTCTTGTCCGATGGTCCGTCAAAAACGAATGCAAGTTCAATAGTTTTGGCATTTGGTGCTGCCTGCAAAGCTTTTGATTGTGACGGTACTTCATTAATTGCCATAGCAACTCCGCTGTACATTAGCATTAGCGTAGAAGCTAAAAGTATACTAAGTAACTTTTTCATAAAATATATTATCTCCTAATCCCTAATTTACTTACTAAAACACTATAACAAGTTAACTATATCAAAAATATAATGCTTTGTCAAAATGTTAAATATTTATTCTAAGATAGCTTTTTTAAAATGTTTTTTACCCTTTTTAATTTTTAATCCATTTTTCAATGCTTCCAAATCAAAAGATGTACTTAAATCAGTAACAGCCTCGTCATTAATATTTATTCCGCCTTGTTGTATTAAACGTTTAGCTTCGCCGTTGCTTGATGCAAAACCACATTTTACAACAAGCGCAACAACTCCAATTTTATTTTCAGACAATTCTGACTGAGGTATTTCAACAGTTGGAATGTCTGCACTGTCTCCGTTACCGCTAAATAAAGCATAAGCCGCTGCTTTTGCCTTGTCAGCTTCTTCTTTTCCGTGAACAAGTTCGGTTAATTCGTAAGCAAGGATTTCTTTTTTCTCATTAATTCTTGAATCATCCCAATTGTCCATTTCCTCAATTTGCTTCATCGGCAAGAATGTCAACATACGAATACATTTCATAACGTCTGCATCTTCAACATTTCTCCAATACTGATAGAATTCATACGGAGAAGTTTTTTCAGGATCAAGCCATACAGCACCTTTAGCAGTTTTGCCCATTTTTTTGCCTTCGCTGTTTAATAGCAATGTAATTGTCATTGCGTAAGCATCTTCACCGGTTTTCTTTCTGATAAGTTCTGTTCCGGCAAGCATATTACTCCACTGGTCGTCACCGCCAAACTGCATATTACATCCGTAATTTTGGTGCAAATGATAAAAATCATAAGCCTGCATAATCATATAATTGAATTCTAAAAAGCTTAAACCCTTTTCCATTCTCTGTTTGTAGCATTCTGCTCTTAGCATATTATTTACAGAAAAACAAGCCCCGACTTCGCGTAACAATTCAATATAATTCAAATCAAGAAGCCAATCTGCGTTATTTACCATAATTGCCGCATCATCACCAAATGTTATAAATCTTTCCATTTGTTTTTTAAAACAGGCACAATTATGTTCAATAGTTTCGGGAGTCATCATAGAGCGCATATCACTTCTGCCTGACGGATCACCTATATATCCAGTTCCGCCGCCAATCAATACAACCGGTTTATTGCCTGCCATCTGTAATCTTTTCATTAAACACAATGCCATAAAATGACCGACATGTAATGAATCAGCTGTCGGATCAAAACCTATATAAAATCTTGCTCCGCCATTATTTATTAATTCTTTTATTTCATCATTATCTGTTACTTGAGCAATAAGACCTCTTGATTGAAGCTCTTCGAAAATTTTCATTTCTTCTCCTTTTGTAATCCTAATGACTAAATCATAAACCATGCAAAATTTATTGTAAAGCATTGAATGAATTTACAATACTTAACTTAACTATTGAAAAATTTTTTAACGGGTTTTAATATGTGCAAAGGTGTATAAATGATAAATTCTGTTATTCAACCCAATATTGCTCCCAAAACTAATACTGCTGTGCATCTACGTAGAAGCAGTGCTTATGAACGTGATGTAACAACCGGCGATAAACTGAAAGCTGCTGCCGGTGCGGTTATAGGTACGGCTATTCCTATGGCAATAATGATGAAAAAAAAGAAAAATCAAAAATCCGTTTAAACTTCACTATGGTTTGCAAGATATGATTACACTTTCCGGATCTTCCGTTGCCGGAGGTGTTGCTGTCGGTATGATTGGCGAAACAAAAGAAACTAATAAAAATAAATTTAAAGAAGGTGTTTTTCAATTTTTAAACGGCTCAATTCCGACATGGATAGTAAGCGGTGTACTAAAATTAAGCGAACTTAGTAACAAATTCAATAATATCCCGAGCAAAATCGCATCGGTAATAATAGCACTTTCTGTCGGAATGTATGGAACTGCAACGGTTTCTAATTTATTGTTTGACCCGTTAGATAAAGTTCCTGACAGAAAATTAAAGCTCAAGGATTGTCTTGCAAATATAGATGATGCGATTGGTGTATTTGTTCTTGCAAAAATTCCGATTGTAGATAAGTTGCATATAGAAACAATTTTACCTT
>CADBQQ010000110.1 GCA_902796825.1 uncultured bacterium | reverse complement strand
ATTCCAAGCTCTAAGAATTGCAAAGGATAATCAAAAACTATATTCAGAAAAAGTTACAACCCTGCCAAAAGTAAGCTATAAAACAGTTTTGGACTATTTGGCTAAAAATATAGAAATTTCGTTAAAAAATAAAGTTACAACCCTGAAAAAACTCTCTATAAAAGAGAAAACAGACCTTAACGAGTCTGTTTCTAAAAATGGGGCGCCTTGTGGGATTCGAACCCACGCATATCGGAACCACAATCCGAGGTCTTAACCGCTTGACGAAAGGCGCCATTTATTACTACAACCAAATCATAACAAATAAATAAGCAAAATCAAGACCTATACTCAAATTTAAAGCCGATTTTTAAAAATCGGCTTCATCTTACAATAACTCACTTAAATCTAATTTATACGCTGAAACATATATCCGATTCCGCGAGCAGTAAGGATTAACTCAGGATTTGCCGGATCTGTTTCTAATTTAGAACGTAATCTTGAAATGTGTACATCAACTACACGTGTATCAATTCTGTGATCTGGCGGATATGCCCAAACATGCTGTAATATTTCATTTCTTGAAAAGGCTTGTCCTGAATTATTTACAAGCAATTCTAATAAGCTGAATTCCATGCCAGTCAATCTTATACGTTCATTCTTTCTGTATACCTGACGGCGAGCTGTATCAATCTTGATATTACCTGTTGTAATAACATTTTTTGTAACTTTACCTGATGGACTTGCAGATTCTCTGTTATTTGTTCTTCGCAATACAGCCTTAACTCTTGCTTCAAGTTCTTTCGGACTGAAAGGTTTAATTACATAATCATCAGCACCAAGCTCTAAACCGGTAATTCTTTCTGATACATCGCCAAGTGCAGTAAGAATAATAATCGGAACATCAGATGTTCTTCTTATTTCTCTTGTAACACCATAACCATCCATCTTTGGCATCATTACATCCAATACTACCAAATCCGGATTATACTTATTAAATGCTGCAACGGCTTCTTCACCGTCTTGAGCAGTATAAACATCATAACCTGCCATTTTTAAGCGTGTTTCTAAAATACGTCTTATACTGGATTCATCATCAGCTAAAAGTATTCTTTGACGATCTTCGCCTTCGCCTGTCAATTCAAAATTTTCTGGCATATTCTTTTCCTTACCTTAAACAATCTTACTTCACATACTTATAAGAATGTAAACATTATTACGTTTTGTTGCCTTACTTGTAGTTTTATAAAATTATGTTACAACACTTTACAAAAAATTGCAAGGGGTTGAGATAAATATATTTTTTAATTTACTGCAATTTTGTTTCAATTATACTGCGAAAACGTTCTACATCCTCTTGTGTATCTATCCCTACAGGCACAAAATTAACAACAGAAGTCTTTATTCTCATACCATTTTCTAATGCGCGAAGCTGTTCAAGACTCTCGGATTTTTCAAGAGGTGTTTGAGGTAGCTCTGTCATTTTTATAAGAGCCTCCCGTTTATAACCGTAAATTCCAAGATGCCCAAAATAACATGCCCCTGCGTTTCTTTCAAAAGGTATTTTTGAACGTGAAAAATACAGTGCAAAACCGTTTTTATCAGTTACACACTTGACAAGATTAGGATTTTGAGCTTCTTCTGAACTTATTTTTCTTATAAGAGTAGAAATATCCGCTTTAGCGTCCTCTTTTACATTCTGTATAACTTCATCAATACTTGCTGGCTCAATCAACGGCTCATCACCCTGCAAATTGCAAATATAAGAAATTTCCGGATGCCTGTCAACAACTTCGCGAATTCTGTCTGAACCGCACTTATGATTTTCGGAGGTCATTTCGACTTCACCGCCAAAAGATTTGACACAGTCAAATATTCTCTTGTCATCTGTTGCGACAATAATCATATCAGCGTATTTAGAGGCCTTAGCTTTTTCATAAACCCACTGAATAATAGGTTTTCCTCCAACAACTATCAAAGGTTTGCCCTCCAACCTAGATGAACCGTATCTTGCCGGAATTATTATCGCTGATTTACCCATTTTGCACCCCTCAATTTTCCATTAAATTTACTTTCTTACCACAAAAGATGTCCACTGATCTTGTTTTATTTCTTCGACAATTTGTAGATTTTCACGTTTAATCGCATCTAATACCATTTGCTTCTTTTCATCCAAAATACCGCTTAGCGACATCAATGCGCCATCTTTCATGATATTTTTAAGATCTTTCATGATTTCAGCAAGCACAAAATGCAATATATTTGCGACAACGAAATCAAATTTTTCATTGATTTTATCTGCTGACCCGAGTTCAAAACATAGACCCTCTCCCGAATTTCTAAATTCACCTGTCGGCTCATTAAGAAATTCTGCCCTCTCACAAAGAGAGAGGGCATTCTTTATTGTATTTTCTTTTGCAACTTCTATTACGGTTTCATCTGTATCACAGCCATAAACATAAGAAGCACCGAGTTTTTTGGCTAATATAGACAAAATTCCCGAACCCATGCCGATATCCGCAACAGTACCGCCTTTAAAATATTTTTCCAAAGCTTTCATACATAGCTGAGTGGTCTGGTGTGTTCCCGTACCAAAAGCACATCCGGGTTCAAGCTTTATAATAATTTCATCCTTTTTAGGCTTGTAATCAATCCAATCAGGAACGACAGCTATTTTATCAGTAACATGTGTTACATCCCACTTTTCTTTCCATTTTTGAGACCAATCTTCAGTTTTTTTTTCTTCCAAAGAAAATTCCCACGAGCCGAGTTCTTCTTCGCTCAAACCGCGTGATAAAAACTCTTGACGGTTCAAATCAAGGATATTTTCAATGTCATAGCGCAAATCTTCAATTTCATCATCGGATTGCAAAAACACACGCAACGTTCCTTCTGTAGTATCAATCATTTCAAGATCTTTGTAGGTTTCTTCTGCAAGAATTATGCCGTCACAATCAAAGTTTTCAAAAAAAACTTCACTGATTATATCTTCCATCAAAGGATTAATTTTTAGCATTAATTCGTAATATGTTTTGTTCATATTTCTTTTCTAAGTGTTGGGCTAAAAGCCCAACTTACATTGTTTTACCCGAGAAATCTACCCATTGCGCGGAATTTGTCATAACGCTGATTACGAAGTTCTTCGCGCGACATGTCTTTTAATTCATTATAAGCTTCAAGAATTGTTTTCTTTAATTCTGATGCCATTAGTTCATAATTAGT
>CADBQQ010000109.1 GCA_902796825.1 uncultured bacterium | reverse complement strand
GGTTTCAAGATTTGATAAAGGTTCTCAACCAAGAATTCAAAAGAGTTATTCAAGAGGCGGAATGGTTTATTATAATTAAAAGAGTTTTATTGAAATAAAAAAGAAGTACACAATTTATATTGTGTACTTCTTTTTGGAGGATAGGGGACTCGAACTCCTGACCCTCTGCGTGCAAAGCAGATGCTCTACCAACTGAGCTAATCCCCCAAATTTCTTGGGCTTCGGAACCTATTCAGGACCTCCGCAAAATCTATTATACATGATGATTTTTTTTTGTAAACCCCCTTTGATAAAATTTTTAATCAAATTTTATTCTTCTAGCATATCTTTTATAATCTTATATATTTTGCCCAAAGTACTATTATCGTTTTTTGCGGTTTCCAATAGTTTGTGAATTTCTTCTAATAATTCTTGATTAGATTTTATATGCTCATTGGCAAATAAATCTTGCGTTGTAATTCTCAAAGATTTTAATATTTTTTCCAAAGTCTCTGATTTTGGAAAACTAATTCCCAATTCAATATTACTTAAATTCCGTGATGTTATATCTATCATTTCGGCAAGCTGTTCTTGAGTTAAACCACGCTGTTTGCGTATACGCCTGATTTTTTCTCCCAATTCTTGTTTTAAATTCATATAACCCCTTAGAAGTAGTACATCCTTTTTTGTGCTAAATACGTCTTACTAGATCATAATATATGTGTAAACAATTTGAAAGGAGATTAAGAGATATGAGTATTTCAAAACTTGGGCAAACTCAGGGAATTGGCGGGTATGATACAAAATCTACCCAAACAGAAAAACTGCAAGAGTCAGGAAATGACAAGGGTAGTATTTTTACCCGTAATGACGCAAAGGCATGGAAGAAATCTTATCGTGAACAAACCGGTGCCACACGCAAAGAGGCGAATGCTGCGTTTAATGAACAATTTGAAAAACTTGACAAAATGTCACGAAAAGATGCCAAAGCATGGGTCAAAAATTATAGGCAAGAACATAATTGTTCTAAAAAAGAAGCTAAGGCTGCATTCAAAGAAGAATTTGGCTATGATGTTCCCTTAAGTAAACTAACACAAGCACTAAGATATTATTCATCGGGGTTGGTAAGCATTTTAGCTGTCCATGCAGATATTAACAATGATGCGGCTTATGTAAAAAAACAAGAAGAATAAAGAAAATGGGCGAAGTATATTCGCCCATTTTTTTATGTTGAAAAATAATTCATCAAGCCGTCGTGAAGTTTTTCGTTTTTACATAATTTTTTAAGCTTTGAAATAGCGCGGGTTTCTATTTGTCTTATTCGTTCGCGTGAGACTCCGTATTGTGAACCTATTTCATCAAGAGTTTTCTTTACACCGTTGCTATCAAGTCCGTAGCGCAAAATTAGTACATCTCTTTCTTTTTGGCTTAGCTGATTTAATATTTTTCGAATATCTTCAAGCAAATTTTCACTTGAAACGCGGTTATCCGGAGTCAAAGTTGAACTATCTACAATGAAATCTGCAATTTTTGAAGAATCTTCTTCGGAGGTTGCGGGGGTATCCATGCTTATTGTTGATTGAGCGGACTTTACAATTGCATTCATCTTTTGAACAGAAATTCCTAAACGATATGCAATTTCTTGTTTTGTTGGGGTGCGACCGAGTTCGGATGATAATTCCAGAGTTGCTTTACGAATTTTACTTATAGAATCTATCATGTGAATAGGCAGCCTGATAATCCGAGCTTTATCTGCAATTGCGCGGGTTATGGATTGTTGAATCCACCATGTCGCGTATGTTGAAAATTTGTAACCTTTTTTGTAATCAAATCTCGCAGCGGCTTTGATTAGACCAACGTTTCCTTCTTGAATGAGGTCAAGAAATGATAAACCGCGTCCGATATATTTTTTTGCAATACTTACGACAAGGCGCAAGTTAGCATTTACAAGTACGTCTTTGGCGAAATCATCATTTTTTTCTTGAATTCTTTTTGCTAGTTGTAGTTCTTCCTCTGAAGATAAAAGAGGAATTTTGCCTATTTGTCTTAAATATATTTTGACGCTATCGTCTGAATTTATTGACATCAGGCTTTCTTGGATTTTTGGATCTTCGACGGATTTTAAAATATCTTCGCCGTCTTGTTCTTCGTCGTTAACTTCTTCTAATTCTTGCAGTTTTTTAAAATCTACATCTTCATCGGATATTTCTCCGATTATATCTAATTCGTCTGTAGTTTTGGACATTTAATTGCACTCCTGTTTTCAAAAAAATGATACAATTAAAATGTATTTTGAACACCATACAGTTGGATTATTTTTTAGCAGAAATTATACGTTGTCTTAGGGCTTCAAATATTATGGCACTGAGGGCATTAGAGACATTTAATGAATTAAAATTATTTTGCATAGGGATTTTTACTACAAAGTCAGAAGCTTTTAATAATGATTTAGAAACTCCTGCGTGTTCAGCGCCCATTATTAATGCAAAATTCATATCGTCATATTTAATGTCGTAATAATTATCTTTAGCGTTGCCGTCTGATGCAACAATCCACCAGTTGTTGTCTTTGAGTGTTTGCACGGCATTAATCAAGCTGTTTGCTTTTATTATAGGAATATGATTAATTGCTCCAGCGCTAATTTTTTCAACTGTAGAATTTACTTGAACATTGCGCCTTGATGGTATTACAATGCCGTCAACACCTGCGCAGACACAAGTTCTTATAATGGCTCCGAGATTATGCGAATCTTCTACACCATCAAGAATTACCAGTGAACAAAATTTGTCTTTTTTTGAAGCTAAAAAATCTTCTAAAGCTAAATATTTTATAGGGGAAATTTGAGCGATTATCCCTTGATGGTTAAATTCTTCATAAGGGGTGAATTTTTCGCGTCCTACGAATTGAAAAACTATTCCTTTTTCTCTTGCAAGATCTTTTATTTTATTTACTTTCGCATCCGAGTGAATATTTTTTGATATAAGAATTTTATTTATTTCGCGATTTCCTGCAATGAGAGCTTCTGTAACAGAATTTTTCCCATAAATAATATCAAATTTATCCATATTATTTTGAAACCTCCAGCATTGCATTTAAACATTTTACAGCTTTTTGCGCAATTTCAGCCTCTACTGTAATTTCGTTATTTTCGTTTTCAAGAACATTTAAAATATCTGCAAGAGAAGTCATTTTCATATTTGGGCAAACGATATTTTCTTTTATAGGGATAATTTCTTTTTCAGGGTAATCTCTTTTAAGGCGGTCAGCGACTCCTTGTTCTGTTGCAATTATGAATGATTTTTTATCGCTATTTTTTACAAAATTCATTATACCTGTTGTACTGCCGACATAATCTGCGATATCTGATACGGACATGTGACATTCAGGATGTACCAAAACAAGGGCATCAGGATATTTTTTACGAGCATTCTCAATATCTGATGGTCTGATTTTCAAATGAGTCGGACAAAATCCCGGATAAGTTATAATTTCTACATTACCTAACTGTTTTTCGACCCATTTGCCAAGATAAGTGTCAGGAACAAATGCGACTTTATTAACATTTAAACTTTTTACAATTTCGACAGCATTTGAACTTGTACAGCAGATGTCACATTCGGCTTTTACTTCTGCGGTTGAATTTACATAACAAATCAGAGGTATATTCGGGTTTTGCGCCCTAAAATCTTTTAATTGT
>CADBQQ010000108.1 GCA_902796825.1 uncultured bacterium | reverse complement strand
GCCCAACTTACAATTATTACCAGGCTGTAAGTTGGGCTTTTAGCCTTAGTCGTAAGTTGGGTTTTTAGCCTTAGTCGTAAGTTGGGCTTTTAGCCCAACAAAATAATTTCAACAAAATAAAAAGCGATAAGAAAAGTTTTCAATCTTACCGCTTTTTAAGTTTATTATATTTTACTTTTTTTAGCTTAAAGCCATTAAAGCTTTTACTGAACGAGCGTTTTCTTTAACGTCTTGTTCATAACTGTCGTTGGATATAGTGCTTTCCAAAACTTTCATAGCTTCTTCTTTGTTTTCAAGAGATAAAAGTTCGTTGATTGTACTCATTGCAACGAATGTTGACATGTCGTTTATGCCTTTGCCTCTGTTTGAAATAACAACAGATAAAGAGTCGTGCTCATTTCTTTTTACGAGGGCTTTAGAAGTCATTTCTCTTACTTCGTCAATCGGAGAATTCGTTCCGATTTCTTCAAGTACAGCTACTGAATCAGGACTCGGGTTTATAGTCAAAGAGTCAATAATATCGCTTACTCTGTTAAAATTTTTATTTTTTGATAAATCTCTCATTTTTCCTCCTTATTTTGCTGCAACCGCTAAATCTGCTTCCAGAGCTGAAAGAGCTTCTGTTAACATTGGTTTTATTTGTGTGTGCGGTTCAAGTTTTGCCATTTTTGCAATTTCGCGTTCGCGAGATTTGCCAAACAGGGCTGACATATCATAATTTAATACATTTTTAATTCCATCTAAATTAACTTCTCTGTTTCCGATTTCATAAATTCTGTTCCATGTATTAACAATTCTATCTTTCATTCTTGTACCGAAAGCGTTGATAGCTTCTATACCTTCTTGAATTCTGCTTCCAAAGTTTGTTATTGAACCAACGAAAGTTGAGTAAATTCTTTTAGAACTTGCGTTGAGTTTTCCGCTGAAGCTTACTTTTTCGCTGTGGTTATTTTTGCTTGATTGGAATACATCTTCCATTAATATATTTTTTTGAAAATTAGATTTTTTAAACGGGTTGTAAGATTCACGTCTTACGTTTTGTTCGGTTAGTGTATTGTTAAAAATACGGTTAGTCCAATTACTAATTTTGTTTACTGGCATTTTTACCTCTTTCTATTTGACTATATCCACACATTTTAGTCTATCATAGCGAGTAGTTTTTAAATCCACCTTTTGTATGATTTGTGGTAAAATTTGAATATGAAATATAAAAATTTGGAAGAATTGATTGAAGTTATTGCAAAATTACGCGCTCCTGACGGATGCCCTTGGGACAGAGTCCAGACCCATGAAAGTTTGCGCCCAAATATGATAGAAGAAGCTTATGAAGCTGTAGATGCAATAGATGAAAATGACATGCTTCATTTGCAAGAAGAACTCGGAGATGTTTTGTTGCAGGTGTTATTGCATTCTGAAATTGCGTCCGAAAGAGGGGATTTCGATATTGAAGCGGTTGCAAAAGAGTTAAAAGAAAAGCTTATTCACCGCCATCCGCATGTTTTTGGATCTGCGCATGTTGAAAATGCAGATGAAGTTAAGAAAAATTGGGACATGCTAAAAGCGGAAGAAAAGACTGAGCGAAAATCTGCAATGGATGGAATTTCACGTTCACAGGCAGCATTGATGTCTGCGCAAAAAATTTCTAAACGTGCTGTAAAACAAGGTTTTGAATGGCCGAATGAACAATCGTTGTATGAGTGCTTATATTCTGAAATAGAGGAATTTAAAGAGGCAGAGAAAGAACAAAATCATGCGCACATGGAAGAAGAATTTGGCGATATTTTATTTGCGGCTGTGAATTTGGCGAGGTGGAATAAAATTGATGCGGAACAAGCATTACTAAAAGCTAACAAAAAATTTGAAAAACGCTTTCGCAAGATGGAAGAACTCGCAACAAAACCCTTGATAGAATATACATTTGAAGAATATGACAAGTTGTGGAAACAAGCAAAGAGGAAATTATTGGAATGAAAGATGTGCAAAATACTCAAGATAGCAGGAATGTAGATATTCAAAAAGTTGGAATAAGTAATATAGATTTACCGTTGATAGTCCAGCGTAAAAATAGTTCTGACCAAGTCGTATCTGCTCAGGCAAGAGTTTGTGTATCTTTACCTCGAAAATACAAGGGTACTCACATGAGTCGTTTTGTCGAAGTTCTAAACCAATGGCGCACAAAAAATCTTCTCGGTATTGATATAAAAGGTTGTCTTGAAAAAATTATAGAAAAATTAAATGCTCAAAGCGGAGAATTAAAATTTAAATTTAAGTACTTTATAGATAAAAAATCTCCGGTTACAAAAATGTCGGCACCAATGGGTTATGATTGTTCTTTTGAGGGTAGAATTGATGAGAATAATTATAAATTTATTCTTGGAGTCAAGGTTCCTGTAACAACCCTTTGTCCGTGTTCAAAAGAAATATCTGATAATGGCGCTCATAATCAAAGAGCAATAATTAGTGTAAAGGTTTCTTATGATGAGAGTGAACAAATTTGGCTTGAAGATTTAATTGAGCTTATTGAAAGCTGTGCTTCATGTCCTGTTTATTCTCTTTTAAAGCGTCAGGATGAAAAATATGTTACAGAACGTGCTTGGGAAAATCCAAAATTTGTAGAAGATGTCTTGCGAGATGTTGTGGTAAAACTTCGCAATCATCCGATTGTGAAAGAGTTTGAAGTCGAATGCGAAGCTTTTGAAAGTATTCACAATCATTCTGCGTGGGCTTATCAAAAAGAAGTTAAGTAATTTCTTCAATAATTTTGTCAACTTGTGATTTTAAATTTTCGTAGGTTGAATTATTTTCGATTACGTAATCCCATTCTTTTATATGGTCAAGACCAACTTCTGTTATGTCATTTTCTCTGACGAGTTTGCCGCGGGAAGCTCTAATTTCACGAGAAGCTTCTATTCTTATAGATATGGCGCCGGCATTTTTGAATACATCGTATTCATGAGGAACACGTACATCTGTAACAATAATATTTCCTTTTTGTTCAAGAATTTTTTTTAACCAGTAATCAGCATCTTGACTTCTGCCCCAATTGCCTAATTCAATTAATCCCGCGCGGTATTTTGATTTGTCGGCTTCGATTTGCTCATAAGTCAGACCGTGTTTTTGACCGTACGTAATTTTTATAATATCGCCCATTGCGCAACGGTGAAAATCAGGCATGCTATCAAGCATTATTTTTGCGGCGGTGTCTTTACCTGAATATTGTTTTCCCGAAAAAAATATTATTCTATTTGCCATCTGTTAAATTGTATTTAATAATTGTTAAAAATCAATTGAATTTCGTACATTTTTTCAAATTATTTTGTGCAAACGCGTAATTTAACGTTACATAAATGCGGCCTTATTGTTTATAAAAAGAATTTTCATGATAGACTATTTTTTGTAGTCTATAGGAGAACGATATGCCAAAGATTTCGGTTATTATTCCTGTATATAATGTAGAAAAATATTTAGGCTGGTGTCTTGATAGTGTTATACATCAGACATTACAGGATATAGAAATAATTTGTGTCAATGACGGTTCTACGGACAATTCGCTTAAAATTTTAGAGGATTATGCTAAAAGAGATAATCGAATAAAAATAATAAATAAATCCAATGAGGGCTTAGGTGCAGCGAGGAACTCGGGTATAAGAATTTCCAATGGGGATTATTTGTATTATTTGGATTCGGATGATTGGATTAGCCTTGATTGTCTTGAAAAGTTATATAATCAGATAACAGAAGATAAGGCAGATGTATGTATTATGGGGGCAAAATTATATGATGATGTTAATCATTGCTATTTGCCAAGAAATAATTTTTACAACTTGTCTATGTATAAAAATCGTTTAAATCGGGTATGTAACTACAAAGAGATAAAAAATACTGTTTTTAGACGTTTTGAAGCTATGTTTAAGCTTCAGAACAGAGATTTTGTGATAAATAATAATTTGTATTTCCCGCAGGGGTGCTATTTTGAAGATGTTGTACCGCATATAAAGACTATGGTACTGGCAAATCGTATAACATTTCTAAATGAAAATTTATATTATTTCAGGCAGAACAGAGCGGGTTCTTTGATGGATTTGGCCAAAAAAGAAAAACGTGTTTTTGATGTATTTAAATTTTTTGAAGTGGCATACGATTTTATAGATAGTAATGATTTGTGGAAAGAATTAGATTATTATTTTTGTGAATTTATAATTAATGAATGTTTGTATCATTATAATCGTATATGCTCAAATAGTTTGAAATCAGAATTTTTGAATTTATATAAAAATTTTATAAAACAGTATAATATAGAGCAAAGATTAGAAGAATACCCAAACTTAAAGTCGAAATATATTAACAATTTTGTAAAACCTTTCAAGTTATCAAAAAAGATTTTCTCGGTGTCAAATGACGGAATTTATAAAAAATTTGTGATTTTTGGTATGTGTTTTAAGTTCGAGTCTCGCAGACTCGCTCAAAGAGAAGAATACCGTCATATATGTTCTAAATTAGATGAGATTAATAATATGTTGGAAGATATATGCTCAAATAATGGGGTTGCATAATGAATATATTTTTTGCATCAGATGACAAGTTCGCAAAGTATTTGTGTGTAGCATTAACTTCATTATTAATAAATGCAGATAAAAAAGATGTTTTCAATTTCTATATTCTTGATAGTGGCATTTCAGAAAAATCGAAATTAAATATTTTGAAATTAAGAAAAATAAAAGATTTCGAAATAGAATATATTAGAACAGATGAAAATATATTTAAAAATCTGCCCTTATCTTCGGCTTGTCCGCATATTCCTTTGCAGACATATTTTCGTTATTTAATACCATATTTCAAGCCTGACATAGAAAAATGTTTTTATTTTGATTGTGACATTATTGTTAAAGGCAGTTTACAGAAATTATGGAACTTATCTCTTGAAGATAATTATGCTGCAGTTGTTGAAGAATTATACAAAGAGTCTCCTGCGGATGCGGCAAGGTTTAATTTAAAACATTCTTTTAATGCGGGTGTGCTGCTTATTAATAATAAAAAATGGGTAGAAGATAATATTATGGAGAAATTGTTTTCAAATACATTATATTTAGCAGAAAACAATTTACTTCGTTGGAACGATCAAGATGTTTTAAATTATACATTTAGAGAAAAAGTTATATATGTTTCGCCGAAATATAATTTGCAGCAAAATGCTTATTTTGACGGTCAGCATTCTTGCTACACGGAGGAGGAAATGGATATTGCGCGGCAAAATCCTGTAATTATTCATTATAACGGGTATCAAAAACCGTGGCACAAGGGATGTCAACATAAATTGCAAAAAGAGTATTTCCGTTATTTAAGAAAGTCGCCTTATAAAAAGGAATATTGGTGTAGTGTAGTTCATAATTTTGTGAGAAATATATTTTCTGTCCGTAATTCCGATAATCATACACATAAAATTATAATAATTATGGGTTTAAAGATTAGTGTAAAAAAAGCTTGTATTAGCAAAAGAAAGAGGGTAGCAAAGAATGGATATTAATATTTGTTTTTCAAGTGATAATAATTATGTTCAACATTTAGGTGTTGCAATCGCTTCTATTTTAGTAAAATCTTCAATTCACGATAATTATAATTTTTATATAATGGATGGTGGTATTGATGATAAAAACAAACAAAAACTGGAGGCTTTAAAAAGTATAAGAAATTTTAATATAAGCTATACCCCAACAAGTGATGAAGATTTTAAAAATTGTCCGATGACAAATTATGTCAACTATATTACTCTGCCAACATATTATAGATTTAAAATTCCGACTTACTTTAAAAACGTTGAAAAAATGCTGTATATGGACTGCGATATGATTGTTATGGACGATATAGCGCCGCTTTTTGAAACAAATATTGATAATTATTATGTCGCGGCTGTACCTGAAGTTTATAATCATCATCATAAAGAAAGGCTTGATTTTAATCCGGAAGAATATTATTTTAATGCAGGTTTGTTATTGATAAATAATAAGAAATGGCAGGAAGATAACATCGAACAGAAATTATTTGAATATGCTCTAAATCCTAAGCACGAAATAATTTATCAGGATCAGGATATTTTAAATGAAGTCTTGAAATCTAAAGTCTTATATTTAGATTTGAAGTGGAATTTACAGCACGATGCTTTATTTAGTGCAGAATCGTATATTTACCATGTAGAAGAACGCTTGGAAGCATTAAAAAATCCATATATAATTCATTTTACTCACAAGTTAAAACCTTGGATTGTGGGTTGTAACAATCCGTTTAGGAAAGAGTATGTGAAATATTTAAAAATGACACAATGGAAAAATTATGTATTTAAATTATTGCTTGCTAATTTAATAAATAATATTAAAATTTTTATAATAAAATTTTGCAAAAGACTGTTTTCAATAGAAAAAAAAGATGCCCATAAAATCATAAACATTTTAGGTTTAAAATTAAAATTTCGGCGTCAAGAATTATATAATATGCACGAATTTAATAGTTTATGTGAAAATATAAATAGTACTAAAAATGCAATTGATGATTTATATGCAAAAATAGATAATACAAAAGATGCAATTGAAAAAGATATGTCTGTAAAAATTGAAGAAATTCGGAAACAACAGGAAATTATACTTAATCATCTAAAATGGCACGATCATCCGCTCTATTGCATAAATAACGGTGTAAATGCCATATTCAGGTATATGACAGGCTTGCAGTTGACAAAAGACTATCAAACAGAACGAATTATTGCCTTCGATTTTGAAGATGCACCTGTCGATCATTATGAAAGATATAAATTTGCGCAATCTTACATTAATGAAAATGATAAAGTCTTAGATGTTGCATGCGGTGTTGGGTACGGAACCAGTGCAATTGCACAAAAAGCAAGATCTGTTGTAGGTGTCGATATAAATCAAGCATCTATAAATTTTGCAAATAAAATATTTGCAAACGAAAAACTTTCTTTTGAGTGTAAAAGTGCGCTTGATTTGAATTATGAAAACGAGTTTGACAAAATTATTTCTTTTGAAACAATAGAACATCTGACAGAGGATGATTTATTTATAAAAAATTTATATAAAGCTTTGAAACCGGGCGCAACATTAATTTGTTCTGTTCCAAATCAGTCTGTTTTCCCTTATGACCCTAAAGTTGAGCCTTTCCATATTAAACACTACACTGTAGAGTCAATAAAAAATTTACTTACAGATAACGGATTTAGAATAAAAGATTTATATTTTCAATACAGTGATGAAAATCACAAAATCATGAAAAAAGATAATGAAGGATATACGATAGTCTGCTTTGCAGAAAAAAGTGAGGTATAAGAATGGATAAAATCAAATTTGGAAGTCCTACAATTGTAACCAGTTTAGATACACCTATTGCGAAATTTGCAAATAAAACTGTTTCAAAGAAATATCAAGCATTAATTTATTATAATTCAGGCAATCTGCTTATTAATGAATATTTCAAAAAGAATATTATTTTTGAAGAAGTTCAAAATGCAAATTCGGCAGATAAAATAGTATCAATATGTGCCAATATTTTAAGACCAAATATGGTAAAAGAATGGCCGCATATGTTCAAAATATCTCCGCAATTAAAATCAAAACAGCGTGTAATCCTCGGTGTTGGCGCTCAAGCAACTTTTGATCAAATGAAGCCGAAGGAATACGTGAAACTGCTTGAGCCTGAATTGATAGAATGGTTTCATAATATTTCTGATTGCTGTGAATCCATTGGTGTCAGAGGTGAATTTACCGCCGATGTTTTGAAAGAAATGGGTATAAATAACGTATCGGTTATCGGATGTCCTACTTGGTACGCAAACGGATATTCTCAGCCGGACATTATCAAAAAGGATTGGAGTTACGATTTGAAGCCGGCTTGCTATACCTGTTGGGAGGCTTATTCTGACTGGAATGTAAATTGGAATAATGCAATATTATCTGAAGCTCTTAAATACAAAGACCCGAAATTTATTATGCAGTCCGAATTTGACATTCTGCCGTATTTAGTTATGAATACCGATATATTAAACTTTTTAAAATATTCAAATATAAAAGAGCTAAGAAAGTCCCTGAAATATATTAAGAAAACTTTTAAATTTAGTAAATCAGCTTTAATTTTTAATTCTAAATTAAGGGATTTATTTAGATTTTTTGTTAATATACCAAAATGGGAAAATTTTATCCGCACAAGGGATTTCTGTTATGGTATGCGAATTCACGGTTCTATTATTGCGTTAAAGCAAGGTGTTCCTGCAATGACAATTGTTCCTGACAGCAGAATACTTGAAATGTCGGAATTATATAAAATTCCGCATATTAAAGTCAGTGATATTCAAAGCAGTGATTTTAGCCTCAGAAAATTCTATGAAGAAGCTGACTATTCTGAAATGAATAAAATTTATCCGAAATTATTGGAAAATTATATTGATTTTCTGAATAGAAACGGTTTGAAGCATAAATTTTAGTTTTTGTAGCATTTTTTAATAAAAACTTGTATTAATGCTATATTTGTAATATTATTTTTGAACGAGTGTACAAAATACAATATTGGAATATGTTATGGCATTAAATTTTCAAGAATTAGTTTTAAATTTACAAAAATTTTGGGCAGAACAAGGTTGTATTATTGAACAGCCTTACGATATAGAAAAAGGTGCTTCTACTATGAACCCTGCAACTTTTTTAAGAGTTTTGGGGCCTGAGCCCTGGAGTACTGCTATGATTGAGCCTTGCAGACGCCCGACAGATGCGCGCTATGGCGAAAATCCTAACAGATTAGGACATTATTTTCAGTTTCAAGTTATTTTGAAACCATCTCCGGAAAATTCTCAGGAGCTTTATTTAAAAAGCTTGGAGGCTATGGGGATTGATTTGACAAAGCATGATGTCCGTTTTGTTGAAGATAACTGGGAATCCCCTACTCTCGGTGCTGCCGGTGTAGGTTGGGAGGTTTGGCTTGATGGAATGGAAGTTACACAGTTTACTTATTTTCAACAAGTCGGCGGTTTGGAAATTAAGCCTGTTGCACTTGAATTGACTTACGGTTTGGAACGTATTGCAATGTATCTTCAAAATAAAGAGTCTGTTTACGACATTATGTGGAATGATAAATTGACTTATGGTGAAATTTATCATCAGAATGAAGTTGAGCAATCCAAATATAATTTTGAAGTTTCTAATTCGCAAGATTTGTTTACGGCTTTTGATTTGTATCAAAAAGAAGTTGACAATTGTATAAATTCAAAACTTGTTTTGCCGGCTTATGATTACGTTTTGAAATGTTCTCATACTTTCAATCTGCTTGATGCAAGAGGGGTTATAAGTAAGGACGAAAGAAATAATTTTATCGGCAGAGTTCGTACAATGGCTTCTTCTGTAGCAAGATTGTATGTGGAACAAAGAGAAGCAATGGGATATCCGTTGTGTAAATAAAAGGCAATAAGGAAGTAGGGAAAAAAGAAATAAGTTTTTTACCTCAGAAGGAGCAAAATGGCTGAAAAATTTAACAGAGCGACATTTACTCGCAATTTCTTAAAAAATATTACAAGAATAAAAAATCCGGATGAAATGCTTGCGGATGCTAAATCTGACGGGTTAGAAAAAACTCTTGGAGTTTGGGATTTAATTATTCTTGGAGTTGGTGCAATTATAGGTTCAGGAATTTTTGCTGTTGTCGGAATTGCGGCAGCAGGAGCAGCTGACGGCTCAAGTCTTGGTGCAGGTCCTGCACTTATGGTATCTATGATAATTGCGGCAATTGCGTGTATTTTTTCAGCGTTATGTTATTCTGAATTTGCTACTATGATTCCTGTTGCAGGGGGTGCTTATACTTATACGTTTGCGACACTTGGAGAATTTGCTGCGTGGATGGTCGGCTGGGTTCTGATGCTTGAATATGCAATCGGGTTCATTGCGGTTGCGTGTGCTTGGTCAAACCATTTGATGCAGTTTTTGCAAGGTTTTGGACATATATTGCCGTCATGGCTGACAAATCCGCCTGTTTGGCTTACTAATGATGTATTTACTGTTTCCAAAATGATGGAAACAGATCCTAGTTTGAACGTTCCTACGATATTTGGAATACCTGTTTGTATAAATGTTCCGGCGATTGCGATTGTACTTTTAATGACGGCAATTCTGGTAAAAGGGACGAAAGATTCAGCTAAAATGGCGGGATTGATGGTGTTTATAAAACTTGCGGTTATTGCATTGTTTGTAGTTGCCGGTGCGTTTTTTATTACTCCGTCAAATTGGACACCTTTTGCGCCGAATGGTATTGAGGGAATTTTTGCGGGGGCATTTTTGATATTTTTTGCTTATATCGGATTTGATGCTCTGGCTACCGCTGCCGAAGAATGTAAAAATCCTCAGAAAGATTTGCCGATTGGTATAATCGGGTCTTTAGCCGTAACAACAATTGTTTATGTGCTTGTAGCGCTTGTTTTAACAGGCATGATAAATACAAGTGCAGCGGTGCCTGTTGATTTCTTAAAGGCTCCGATGGCTTATTGTATGATGATGGCAAAACAAAATTGGGCTGCTGGGTTGATTTCTATCGGTTCGCTCGCCGGATTGACTTCTGTTTTACTTGTATTAGAAATGGCAGCAACAAGAATTTTGTTTGCTATGAGCAGAGATCATTTTATTTCTCAAAGATTTCAAAAAATTCATCCAAAATTCAAGACTCCGGTTTTGTTAACTTGGACTGTAGGGATTTTAGCTGTAGTTGGAATTTTGACATTGAATTTAAATGTTGCGGCAGAACTTTGTAATTACGGAACGTTTACATCTTTTATTGTTGTATGCGTTGCTGTATTAATCCTGAGAAAAACTGATCCAGATAGAGAAAGACCGTTTAAAGTTCCGTTTTCACCATTTGTTCCTATTATGGGAATTGTATGCTGCGGAGGTTTAATGGTTTACAAATCAATGCAGTCAACAAGTTCTGCTTTGTTGTTCCCTGTATGGTTAGGCATTGGTGCTATAATATATTTACTTTATGGTTTTATCAGAAACAGAGATAATGAAAATAAAATTCACAAAGAACTTGTTCATGGAAAATTGGAAAAATAGTAAATGAATTTAAAAGAAATTAGCCGAAATATATTCAAAAAAAGAAGTATAGATGAACTTCTTCAAACAAGTGACAGGTCTGAATTAAAAAAGACGCTGAATGTGTTTGACCTTATTGTAATAGGTATAGGTGCTGTTGTCGGCACGGGTATTTTTGCGATAATCGGAGCGGCGATTACGGGTAACGCTGAAAGTTCCGGCGCGGGTCATGCAATTGTAATTTCAATGGTTTTGGCGGCAATTGCGTGTGTAGTCCCTGCATTATGTTATTCTGAAATTGCTTCTATGATACCTGTGGCGGGAAGTGCGTATACTTATACTTACGCGACAATGGGTGAATTTATGGCGTGGATGGTCGGATGGATTTTAATGCTTGAATATGCGATTGGAAATATTACTGTCGCAAGCGCATGGTCCGGTTATTTTATGCAGTTTTTAAAGGGTTTTAAAGATTGTTTGCCTGATTTTATCGTCAATATACCGATTTGGTTAAGATACGATTATCGCGCTATTTATTCAATGTGTGACAAGTACGGGTGGGATGTGCATGATAAAATCCCGTTCTTATTCAATCATATTCCGGTTGCAGTAAATTTGCCTGCTGCTGTTATTGTTTTAATTCTTACGATTTTGCTTGTAAGAGGGGTAAAGGAATCTACGCGTGTAGCGAGTGTAATGGTTGGTGTAAATATGTTTATGATATTATCATTCATCATTATGGGTTCGCATTATGTAAAACCTGAAAACTGGCAGCCTTTCTTACCTGCAGTTGATCCTGTCGGCGGTATTTTGATGGGTACATTCACAATATTTTTTGCTTATATAGGTTTTGATGCGATTTCGACGGCTGCTGAAGAAACTGAAAAACCGCAAAGAGATTTACCTGTTGCAATTCTGGGTACATTAGTAATATGTACAATATTGTATGTTAGTGTCGCACTTGTTTTGACAGGTATTGTGCCGATTGATAAAATTGATGTTACTGCTCCGATTGCTCATGCAATGAGTTTTGTGGGTAAAGATTGGTTTGCAGGCTTGATTTCAGTTGGGGCGTTGTGTGCTTTGACAACGGTTTTGCTCGTTTATCAATTGGGTACAACAAGGATTTTGTATGCGATAAGTCGTGACAGGTTTTTGCCGCGTTCGTGGAGAATGATTCATAAAAAATTCAAAACTCCCCATGTTATGACATGGATTTCCGGTGTGGTTGTTATAGTTTGCGGATTATTTATGGATTTAAAAATATCGGCGGATTTGTGTAATTACGGCACGTTTACTTCGTTTGTAATCATTTGTCTTGCGGTTTTGATATTACGTGAAACGGAGCCTGATAAAAAAAGACCGTTTAAAGTACCGTTGTGTCCGTATTTGCCTATTGCAGGAATTTTAATATGCCTGATATTAATTTTCTTCTCGCTAAATACTTTAAAAACTTCATCAAATTATTTTATAATTTGGATGATTGCGGGGTTGTTAATCTATGCGTTGTACGGTTATCACCAGAAGCGTATCGGAGAACGCGGCAGGGTGATTAAACGTGGGTAAATATTAAGAGATTTTAGAGTCAAGGCCGAACAAGCTTCTGTCAAATTCGTCGAAGTCATTGATTATGCCTGAAACGCACGGAATTGATTTGTAAAGTTCAGGGCTTTCTTCCGAACATATTGCAATGATTTTGCCTATACCTGCGCGGCGTGCAGCTTCAATTCCTGATAGAGCATCCTCTACAACAATACAATCTTTAGGGTCTAATCCTATGTTTTTTGCGGCAATAAGATAAATGTCAGGTTCAGGTTTGCCCGGTATAATTCCGTCAGCGTAAACAATTTTATCTATATCAAACCATTTTTCAAGATGAAAACTTTCTACAAAGAAATCTAAATTCTTTTTGTCTGACATTGTTGCAATTGTCATCGGTATATTATTTTCTTTCAAAAAATCCAAAAATCTTTCAGCACCTTTGCCAAGATGGAAATTTTCTTCGTCCTCGCGACACATTTGACGGTAAACAGCTTCTTTTTCTTGACCATACTTTTCAACCATCTCCGGCTCCGGCTGCCTGCCGATTGCGTATTTTATAATTTCTTCGTTCGTACGTCCGAACATGTATTTTACAAGTTCTTCATCAGTAAAAGGGGTTCCTCGTAAAATTTCCGAATAGTCAATCCAGGCTTCTTTATGTTTTGCTGAATCCCAGTATAATGTGCCGTTAAAATCAAATATTATTCCTTTATAACTCATGCTGCTCCATCATTTTGTTGTATAAATCCAGATATGTTTTAGCTTTTTTCTCATCATTTAACATTTTATAGCAGTAAGCAAGATTGTAATAAATATTTGGTTCATTTGCCCGCAAATCCATAGCTTTAAAGAAATTGTAACGTGCTGTGCGGTAATTTTTAAGTTTCAAATAAGCACAGCCGATATTATAATAACCGTAAGAAAAATCCGGTTTATATTTTACAGCTTTTTTGAATTCTGCAAGCGCCATATTAGGTTTATCCTGAATAAAGTAAATATAACCTAAATTGTAATAAGCTTTATAATACTTAGGATCTTTGTTTATTGCGTGGTTAAACATATATATTGCTTCAGGAATTTTTTCTTTGTCCTGCATGATATTCCCGAGCATGAGCCAGTCTTGCGCACTGCGTTCGGCTTCTTTTTTGTTTTGCAAAATAACAAGTGCGCCGTCGATATCATTTTGAGCATACAAAACTCTTGCTTGTTCCGATTTTTCATCGATTTGTTCTTCTGCTTGCTGTTTTTTACTCAAATTAAAGTCCAGAGCATTGGCGCAGCCAAAAGATGTGCAAACCATAACCAAAAATAAAATAATTAAAAATCTTTTCATATCAAGATTATAGAATAAAAGTACATAAAAAACAAAAAACATAAAAAACATATTAAAAAGTATTTTGTGCAATAGCGGCAGTGAGCAATAAATGTTTGGCTTTGCAGCGGCAAAGTGAGCATTGTTTGAGCCATACGTAAATAGACCCTGAAATAAATTTAGGGTGACAATAAGGCGAGTTTGCGAGATAGGGCAAAGTCATTACAATTTATTAGCGAATGAAAGCGTGCTACAAAATATTTTTTAGTATGGTTAATATTTTTTAATTGTTAGAACAAATATAAACACAGGCGCAGCCGTAAAACGGCTGCGCCTTATTAAATATACACTACTTCACACTTTAAATTTTTACGATGTAAACAATCCTGCAATACCACCTATGATTGCGCCTGCAATTGCGCCTACACCTGTTCCTATAACAGGGACTACAGAACCTATTGCTGCGCCTGCGGCTGCTCCTGTTCCGGCTCCGCCCAGTAAGCCGCCGGCTTTTTTCTTGATGTTTTCGTCTGTACCGACAGGCTGACCTGTGATTTCAGAAATGTTGTCTTCTGCTGACTTGCTTCCGTATAAGCCGAATGTTAAACCGCTTATAATACCTTGCGTGAATGAGCCGTTTCCTGCCTGTCTCAAATCTTGTTCCAGAGTCATTCCGCCATTCATTTGAGCATATAATGCAAGAGCTTGATTTATTACATTTTGATCGTTTGCATCTCCGCCGTATGCTGCGGCAACTGCGTCAACATAAGCTTTAAATGCTTGCATTACTTGATCTTGTTCATTTTGAGAAATTTTATCTTTTAAGTTTCTTGCAGCTTGTTGAATACTGTTCATAGGTGCGTTGATTTGAAGCTGTTGATTGCGGAACATATTCTGCTGATCAATATAGTAATTATTATAGAATTGCTGATATTGCTTCATATTGTCAAAATATTGGGTGTTATCAAAACCTGTTGTGCCTCCTGTAAATGGCAGCGTACCCATATTTGGATTAAATATACTTGTGTTGCCAATAGAGCCTGTTAACGGATAGGCATTGTTAAAATAATTTATATTGTCATACATGCCGGTTCCGAAATTAGGATATGTAACAGGATTGGTGTACTGAAAATAACCTGTTGGCTGAATTGTCCCTACACTGCTAAAAGTCATATTGACCTCCAATAATACTAACCTTTTAACCTACCTTATCTTTATAAACAATTTTGTTTTAGTAAAATTGCATGCATGACAAAATAATGTTAAGATTTTGTTACATTATTTGGTTGATGTTTTATTTGTAATAATTGATATTATTAGTTTATGAGGAAATTTTTATCTTTTATATTTACATTGGTATTAATTGCGGGTTTGTGTGCTGCGGCATATTATAACAGAGCATATTTAAAAGTTCAGTTTAATAAAGTTTACGGAATGTATTATGTTTATAAGGGTGATCAGGCCTATAAAGAACTGAAAATGAATAAGGCTATTCGTCTTTATAATCAAGGTTTGCATCTTTATCCGGGACATTATGGTGCGTGGTATAATTTGGGAAATATATATGTTGCTTATGAGGATTATTATTCTGCATTAAATGCTTATTCTCAAGCTTTCAAATACAACCCTAATATGATGGTTGCGCGGATGAATTACGGAATTATTTCTACAGAGAAATTGGGTAATTTTGATGCTGCTATTGAACAGTACAATAAAATTATTGAAACCGAGCGTCATTTGTTATCAATACCTTATATTTATGATAACAAGGTTAGTTCTAAGGAAAACAAAGCGATTGCATATTACAATACAGGTGTAACTTATAGATTAAAATCTCTTTATACAAATGAAAGTTGGGAACAGCAAAGGCTTTATTTGTCTAAGGCTATAGCTTCATACAAAAAGTCGTTGGAAATCAGCCCGAACCGATATGATACACAGTATAATCTTGGGGTTGCTTACCATATTGCAGGTGATTATAACAGTGCGGGTAAATGCTATTGTCGTGCGATAAAACTTTCACCTATGAGTTATGAAGCTCATTATAATTTAGCAGTTTTATTGAGGAAAATGAAACATTATGACGAAGCTTACGAAGAAATTGATAAAGCTTCGACATTGATATCTGCGCTTGATGAAAATTCTTCATTACAGGAATATGCTGCAATTGTTATGAATGATATTATGCGCAATGTGTATCGTAATGATGAGTATAAAAGCGCTCTTAGGAATATATTGGAAGAAGAAAAGAAAAAGACTCAAAAATATACAAAGAAAGCTAAAAAACATAGTGAAGTTATTCTGGTTAACGGTAAGGTTTCTCTTGATGAAGAAACGGACAAATCTATTGTAGAAAACTTTGGAAAATGTCCTTACTTGTCTTTATTTGATGAAGATGATAATTTTTAACTAATGTAACAATTTTTCAAGTTGTTTGAAACATTTGCCGATATATACCATGAACGAGTCAGAGGGTATATATGAAGGTTCGTGCAGTAACTTTAAATAACGGCAGATATATTATCAATCTCGATGGTAACACCAGACGAAATCGTTCGGTGTTGTCAGAAAGAGCAGAACTGTATGATTTGGCGGGTATTCCATTTTACACACCGATTTCTTTTGGGATGCAAAATTCTGCAAAGCTTCGTGATTTGTTTGGATACGGACTTCCATGTATGTATTCCGGTATTAAAATGATTGACCCGAGAGAGTTGATGAAGTATATAAGTGTATTTGCTTTTAATGGACCGGCTTCTGATGTATTAAAAATATTTGCAAAGTATGATAAAAGTATTACGGGCATGGAGCGTAAAGTTCTCGAAATTTTAAGAGATAGAGCGGTTATCAACCCGAATAAAAATATCCAACAGCTTATTCAGGAGGTTGAACCAGTTTATCGACGCCGTTTGGGAAAAAGGCAAGCACCTATTTTTCATGAAATATCCGAAATATTTAAAGAATTACCGCAGATACAGCGTTCTCAGTTTGAAAAATTAATGGCGGATACAAAAAAGAAACTTGATGAAAAGCCCGTAACCCTGCATTTTTCTGCAAACGAATTTAAATATAAATTTTTTAAAATAAAAGAATTTATTGTTAATAAACCGGATAAAAAAGCCCGAAAAGCAGTAAATGAAATTTTTAAAGAAACTAAAAAATTTGCAGATAAAACAACAGATCAAACTATTAAAAAACAAAGAGATGTTCTTGCAAATATTGAAAAATTATTTAACAAATCAGTTCTTAAAGATAATGAAGATTTGCGAGAATTGATAGAAACTTCAAAAGACAGATTAGCACATAAAGAAATAATTGTTCCGTTCTCCAGAAAATCTTTTATTTATGATTTGGATAAAATTATCAAGCCTCTCGGGGATGCCAAACTTGAAGAAAGAGTTCTTAAAAAAGCATCTCAATTGCCGACATCTTCTCAAAGCTTATCTGCATATATATTAAAGCTTGCGGATGAAAAACCTGAAAAAATCGGTTATAGAATACTGCGTCCTACAACAGCATCAGTTGAACATATTTCCCCGAAATCATGCGGCGGAGAGAATGCTATGTCCAATTACGGCGGAGCATGCGCGGATATTAACTCTGCCAGACATCACATGCCTCTTGATGAATGGGTAATAAAACATCCCGAAGTTAAAGAAAATTGTCAGAAATATGTTGACAGATTGATTGAACTTTATCATAAAGGTGTGTTCTTTAAATTAGGAATCAGTCCAAAATATATTGTTGATTTTAAAAATACTGTTGAAACTCAGTCTAAAAATCTGGTGAAATTAGACATTTCTAAAATGTAACACTTTACTTGAAAAATAACTTTTCGCCCTGTAAAATAACTTTATCAAAGGAGTTGTTTATGGGTGAAATTCAAAAACGTATTTTAATTGTTGATGATGATGATGAAATAAGAGAACTGCTTGAATTTGATGTTCGCAGCAGCGGTTATTTTGTCGACACCGCTTCTGATGGTATGGAGGGGTTGAATAAAGCTTTAAACAACTCTTATGATTTGATTTTACTGGATGTTATGATGCCAAAGATGAACGGTTTTGATGTTTGCAAAAATATCAGAAATGCCAAATTATCGATTCCGATTTTGATGTTGACTGCTAAAGGTACCATTGAAGATAAAACAAGCGGTTTTGATTGCGGTGCTGATGATTATTTAGTAAAACCGTTTGATGTTCAGGAGGTATTGCTTAGAATTAGAGTATTACTGCGCAGAAATTTTGTTCAGCCTGATGTAAACTCTTTGTCGGGAGAAGTCCTTCAATCCGGCGATATTGAAATTTTTCCGGAATCTTTAGAAGCAGTGATAGTTAATAAAAAAGTAAAATTAACTCCTACGGAATTTGAAATTTTGTATTGTCTGATGCAGCATTTTAATCAGCCGGTTACCCTTGCGACATTGTTAGATGAAGTGTGGGGGTATGACAGCAACGAAGATGTGAGAATGCTGAGAGTTCATGTCGGAGGGTTGAGAAACAAGATTGAACCGGAATCTAAAAAGCCTAAATATCTTCATACGGTTACTAATGTAGGATATAAATTAACACCGTTCGGGTTGGAATAAAAATATGAAAAAATTCAGCTATGGACTAAAAAAGTTAAAAATTATTGAACAAATTGCGATAGTTTTCTTTATCGGGATTGTTGTTCCGATGTCAATTAGCGGTTTTATTATAAATAATATTAACCAGCAATCTGTAAGGCAGCAATTACGTGAATCAGCTATTCTTATTACAGGTGTTGTTTCAGGAGAATTAGATTTTATAATAGAGCCCAATGAGACTCTTTCTGATATCATTAAAAATAAATCAAAAAAAAGTACATTGAATTCTCAATTATTTCGTTCTTTATCAGAAGATGACAGACAAATTTATGTTCTTGATGAAAATAATCAGCTTGCGGCTTCACATAATTATAATTTAGAATCTTTTGACGAAATTATGGAAATGCTTCCTATTCCGACTCAAATGACACCGGAAGAACCGACTATTTTCGGTGATGAAAAAAACAAGCCTATCGTTTATTTGAAACATATAGATCCTGAATATACGATTATCGTTAGTACGACAGATGATATGTCAAAGCAGGCTATTTATAACAACAGGGTTAAAATTATTTTATCCGTGCTTGTTGCAATTCTTTCAATGATGCTGCTTGTCGGGTTTTATATTTATTATCTGTATATCAATATAAGGCAGTTGTTCAAAGCAATAATTGCGATTTCCAAAGGAAATTATCAACGTCAAATCCGTCTTTTGACAACAACATTTACTCCTTATGAAATAGTTTTTCTTGCAAATGAATTTAACAGTATGGTTTCAGAAATCCATAAATCGTATTTGGAATTGCAAAAGAAAAATAAGGAATTAAAAGAGTTAAACGAATTTCGCTCTAATCTTATAGATACCGTAAGCCACGAATTGAGAACTCCTCTGACAAGTATTCAAGGTTATACCTCAAGATTAATGCGGCAGGACATTGTTATTGATGAAGAAACAAAACACAAATCATTGCGAATTATAAAAGAACAATCCGAACGTTTAAAGCGTTTGATTGAAGATTTACTCACTATTCCTGATATAGAGGGGATGCGTTTGAGAACGGTAAACACAAATGTATGGCTGGGTGAAGTTCTAGAACAATCGGAATTGCTTTTAAGAAAGCGCGACGGGCATGAAATAATTAAGTCAATTGACGAGAATTTTCCGCAGATTCTGGCAGATAAGGGGCGGCTTGAACAGGTTTTTGTTAATTTGTTTGAAAACGCGGTTAAGTATTCATATCCCGATACTCCGATAATTGTAAATGCTATGTTGAACGAGGATAAAGCTATTATCGAAGTGAAAAATAAATGCGATAAAATTCCGCCTGAAAAGCTTTCAACATTGTTTGATAAATTCGTACGACTTGATGATAATATGACAAGAACAACTCGTGGAACAGGTTTAGGTTTGTTTATAGTTAAAGGACTTGTGGAAGCAATGGGAGGCAAAATCGAATTGAGTTCAAATGAGGAATTCGGTTTTGTTGCAAGGATTACGCTTGATATTGCATAACGTAATTTATTATGAAATGAAAATTAATAGGTAAACAATGTACAACTATATGCACACAGCAATTGAAGAAGCTAAGAAATCAGGGAAAGACGTTCCTGTAGGTGCTGTTGTTGTCAAAGACGGAAAGATTATTTCGGTTGCGCATAACTTGCGTGAACAAGATAATGACATCACTGCTCATGCAGAAATTTTAGCTATTCGTCAGGCAGAACGAACTGTTGCCAATTGGCGTTTAGACGGATGCGAATTGTATGTTACTTTAGAACCTTGCCCGATGTGCGGTTGGGCGATTTTGCAATCAAGAATAAGCAAAGTTTATTTTGGGAGTTATGATTTAAATTACGGTGCTTTTTCTAAATGCGGTTTGGACAAGATTTGTAAAACAGATATTGAGATACACGGCGGAATTTGTGAAGAAGAATGCGACATGCTACTAAAAGATTTCTTTACAGACATTAGAGTTTAAATTTTATATTTAATCCTCAAAATCTAATAAATCCTTTGGTTTTACACCTATTACGTCTGCAATTATTTTTAATTTTGTTAAAGTTATATCTGTTCTTGCTGTTTCAACCATTGAAATTAGAGAACGAGAAATTCCATCAGCTTTTAAAAAATCATCTTGCTTTATTCCATGTTCTTTTCTAATTTCTTTTAAATTTTTTGCAAATTTTTGTAAAAAATCTTTGTCCATATTTGTTTTTCCTTTAATCTTCGCTCCATTTTTTAGGGTCAAATTTCAGGTCTTTTATTTTTATGTGCAAAGACTCGGTATATGGTTGAAATTTTACTAAAAGCTGTGTTTTTCTTAGCATTAATTCTTGTGCTACGGCAGGCGTTTTGCAGGCTATGACCATTGTACCGCCTTTGAGCATTGAGTAGGGCTTTGAATTTTGTCCAAATTTTTCCCCAGCAACTTTTACCCAGAATTTACACAAATTACTTCGTGTAATCGCTTTTTTTACTTCCGCTTTTTGCGCAAGTTTTTCAATTATTTCATCAACATATTTAAATTTTGTATAAAGAATTTTCTTCATAATTTTTGTACAGATGCATTTTTGTGTTAATATCTGGTAATGGAACAGTTAAATTCTATCATAAAAGCATCCAAAAATATATTGCTGATTTCTCATATAAATCCTGATGGCGATACTTTGGGTTCTATGTGCGGGCTTTATTCTTTGGTAAAAGATAATTTTAAAAAGAAATGTACAATGGTTACTGTTTCAAAAATTCCTCAAACGTACGAATTTCTTCCGTATATAGACGAAGCTGTTTTTATTGAAAATATGGATTTGTCGCGAGAATTTGATTTGGCAATTTGTGTGGATGTTGCAGCTATTGACAGGTGTGGGGATGCTCAAATTCTTTTCAATAAAGCAAAAAGTACAATAAATATTGATCATCACGGGACAAACCCTGAGTATGCGCAGATAAATATTATCCAGCCGGAAGCATCAGCTACGGCTGAAGTTCTTGTTGATATCTCAAAAAATCTCAATTGGCAAATATCAAAAAAAACCGCAGAATCTTTGTATACTGCAATTGTTACTGATACAGGGAATTTCAAGTTTTCAAATGTTACTTCGCGAACGATGAAATTTTGCGCAGAATTATTAGAACGCGGTGTCAATTCTTCTGATATCTATCAAAAATGTTATGAATCAAATTCAAAAAATATGGTTTTGTTTCAGAGTTACTGCGTGAATAAAGCGGAATTTTTGAATGATGATAAAATTGCTTATACTATTGTCTATAAAAAGGATTTGGAAAAATTCAATTATAACGGCGAGGATTTTACTGACGGTTTAACAGAGAAGTTGAGAGCTATAAAAACAACAGAAATAGCTTTTGTAATAAAGGAATTAAGTCAATCTGTGTCAAAAGTGTCAATGCGCAGCCGTACAAAAGATGTTGCGAAAATCTGCTCAGTATTTGGCGGCGGCGGTCATAAACTTGCTGCGGGTTCTGTAATAAAGGCCAAACCAAAGCAAGCTGCAGCATTAATACTGGAAGAAATTAAAAAACAAAATTTATGTTAAAGAAAATCTTAAAAAATAAATACATAAGAACGCTTGTTCATTTAATCCGCTCTATTATAAAAAACGATTTTTTCGGGATGGCGGCAGAAATGAGTTTTATGTTAATTGCCGGATTTTTCCCATTTATGCTGTTTTTAATGGCTGTTTTCGGGTGGATGGGTAACAAATCTTATATGGATCCGATTTTGCATGTAATGTCGAGTTTCATTCCTCCTCAGGCAATGGGTTTGTTGCAATCGGTTTTGACCGAAACTATGATTTTTGATCATGGACAATTAATTGCGATATTAGGTATTACTGTTAGTTTGGTGCTTTCCACAAACGGTATTGCCGTAATCTTGAAAGGCTTAAACAGAGCTTATAAAGTTGAAGAAACAAGAAACTTTGTTTATACTCGTACACTTTCGTTTTTAATGGTTTTTGTTAATATTTTGATATTATTTTTGACAATAAACATTATAATTTTCGGTAAAGTTATTGTAATGTTTCTTGTTACGAATTTTAATATGTCGACTAAACTTGCGGTTACAATACTTACGCTAAGATGGCCGGTTGCTTTTTTGGCTTTGTATTTTTTGGCATTTTTGAGTTATTATATTTTACCTGATTTAAGGGGAAATGAAAAATTTAAACGTCAGAGTGCATTACCCGGTACGGCATTTTTTACGGTTTTCTGGTTAATCGGGTCGTGGGGTTTTTCGTTATATGTAAGCCATTTAAGCACTTATAACATAGTTTACGGAACAATTGGTGCGTTTTTTATTCTAATGGTTTGGCTTTACTATACTTCAATTGTTTTATTGATAGGCGGAGAAATAAATTCTCAAGTTTACAACAGGTTGTCCCGCCGTTCAGATGAAATTCGCGAAGAACTGAAAGCATTGCGCGAAAAGACATTTAGCGGTAAACAATAATAGAATTTATTCCATACTTTGAAAAATTTCATGTTCTTGTTATGATTGAAGTATGAAAGATATGCTAGAACAAATTCTTCAAATAGAGAAGAAATATAAGGAATTAGGCGAAACTTTGTCTGATCCTGCTGTAATTCAGGATTATAATAAGTTTCGGGATTTGTCAAAACAAAGAAAATCAATGGAAGAAACTGTTGAACTTTATTATGATTGGCTAAAGGCGACAAAGACCATTGAAGATGATAAAGAGCTTCTTCAGGGAGAAAAAGATGAAGATATGCGAGCAATGTTGAAAGCTGACATTGACGAAAACGAAGCAAAACTTCCCGGTTATGAAGAAAGAATGAAACGTCTTTTACTCCCAAAAGATCCGATGGATGATAAAGATATTATGTTGGAAATCCGCGGAGGTGCAGGCGGTGATGAAGCCAATATTTTTGCAGGTGATCTTGCAAGAATGTATTTGAAATTTGCAGATAAACAAGGTTGGCAGACTCAAATTCTATCCAAAACTGAATGCGAAGCAGGCGGTTATTCAGAAATAATTATTTCTATTAAAGGTGATTCGGTTTATTCTCAATTAAAATACGAATCCGGTGTTCACAGGGTTCAAAGGGTTCCGGAAACAGAATCTCAAGGACGTGTACATACTTCTACGGCGACAGTTGCCGTCATGCCGGAAGTTGATGATGTTGAAATTGAAATCAAACCGGAAGATATAGAAATGTCAACTGCTCGTTCAGGCGGAGCAGGTGGTCAAAATGTAAATAAAGTAGAAACTGCCGCAAGACTGTTCCACAAGCCTACGGGAATTATGATTTTCTGTACGGAAGAACGTTCTCAACTTCAAAATAAGGAGCGCGCAATGCAGATTTTGCGTTCAAAACTTTATGATATGGAAGTTCAAAAGCAGATGCAGGAAATTACAGACCTTCGCCGTTCTCAAGTTGGTACAGGCGACAGAAGTGAACGCATCAGAACTTATAATTTCCCGCAAGGGCGTTTAACCGACCATAGAATAGGGCATAATTTGAATGTGTGGACTGTCATAGACGGAGATTTGGAGGAATTAATTAATCTCTTAATCGAATATGACCAGAAGTTGAAACTTGAAAAACTGGCACAGGCAAAGTAGCGGAGGAATACATTGACAGAAAGATGCTGTATTGGTTGTTGGAATATAAAAAATCGTGAAGATTTAATTAAAATTACGGCAGATCACGCAAGCGGAAGTGTCATTGTAAATCCAAATTCATTAACATTTGGCAGATCTGTATATCTTTGTTATAATAAATCTTGTATAGAAAAGGCTTTTAAAAAAGATAAACTTTCAAAACACTTAAAAGCTCCAATACCGCAAGAATTGAAAGGACAATTATTAGATGGGTTACGAAACAGTTAGAATAAGTGAAGTTGCAAAAGAACTCGGGCTTCCAAGTAAAGAAGTCGTAGAAAAGTTCGCACAAATTGGTGTTACCGGAAAAACACATTCCAGCACAGTAACTCAAGAACAAATAAAAAAATTAAAAGTTTTTATAGAAGATGGCGGAGTAAAAAAAGCAAAGCCAAAAGCTTTTGTTGTTAAAAAAGCAAAACCGGCTGAACCGAAACCGGAAGTCGTTGAAGAAAAAACCGTAGAAAAGGTTGAACCTAAAAAAGAAATTGAAAAACCTGCTCCAAAAATCGAAAAAGTTAAAAGAGTCGAAGTCGTAAAACCAGTCAGTCGTTTAGAGATTGTAAGACATGCTCCAAAACGTCCTGCGAGTGAAAATACTGGTAGACCTGCCGGCAGACCGTTTAAAAAAGACGAGCGTTCAGGTGATAAAAAATTTGTAAGAGGGGAAAGACCTCAAAACGGCACTCAGTCAAAAGATTTTTCAGGTAAAAAACCGCTTGAAAGGCGCATAATTCCTCAAGAAATATATGAAAACAAGCCCGGAGCACCCGGAGGAGGCGGTAATTCTCGTCACAGATCCTCTAAAAAAGATAAAGATTTCAATTCTAAAAAAGAAGAACAAGAAAGAATTTCATTAGAAAAAGCAGCTGCACAACACCACAAAAAGAAAACTCAAAGAACTGCAGAAGTTGAAGATGTAACACAAATAGTTGTTACTCAGGCGATGACAATTTCTGAATTGTCCGACAAAATTAAAAAAACACCTGCTGAAATTGTTAAATTCTTGATGTTAAACGGTGTAATGGCAACTGTAAACCAACTTATTGATGTTGATGTTGTCAAAAAAGTATGTGAAGAATTCGGTTTGGAAGTTCTTACGGAAGATGTTGATGCTTATATTGAAGAAGAACTTCAAAAAGAAGAAAAGAAAAATGCACTTGCTAATGTTGATAAAAAATTATTAAAACGCAGGGCTCCTGTTATTAGTATAATGGGGCACGTTGATCACGGTAAAACTACTTTGCTTGATAGTATTAGGGCAACAAAACACAAAATTGTTGCAACTGAGGTTGGCGGTATTACCCAATCTATCGGTGCTTACACGGTTTATCTTGATGATAATCAGGATAAAAAGATTGTCTTTTTAGATACTCCTGGTCACGAAGCATTTACTGAAATGCGTGCGAGAGGCGCTCAAGCAACAGATATTGCTATTCTGGTTGTTGCCGCTGATGACGGTATAATGCCGCAAACTATTGAAGCAATTAACCACGCAAAGGCTGCTGAAATTCCTATTATCGTTGCAGTTAACAAATGTGATAAGCCTGATGCTAATCCTGACAAGGTTTTACAACAATTAACAGAACACGGGCTTGTACCTGAAGCTTGGGGTGGTACAACTATTACTGTAAAAGTTTCTGCACTTCAAGGTACTGGTATTGATGAACTTTTGGAATATATTTTGTTAGTTGCGGATGTTCAAGACTTGAAAGCTAACCCTAAAGCAGAAGCTTCCGGTGTTGTAATTGAAGCAAATCTTGATAAAGGTAAAGGTCCTGTTGCAACGTTGTTAGTTCAAAACGGGACTTTGAGAACAGGTAATTGTATCGTTGTTGGTACTGCTTGCGGTAGAGTTCGTGCTTTATTATCCGATAGCGGTGAAAGAATTCAAAAAGCTGAACCGTCTACTCCTGTGGAAATTTTGGGGCTTTCAGAAGTTCCGTCTGCGGGTGATTATTTTGAAGTAGTTAAGAATGAAAAAGAAATGAAGGCTATTTCTGATGAACGTAAAGAAAAAGCAAGAACCAAACGTCTTGATGCAATGCTGCCTGCTCATATCAGAAAAGAAGCTGTTGCAGGGGATGACAGTATTCCTCAATTGAATTTGATTATTAAAGCAAATACTAACGGTTCAGCTGAAGCAGTTGCTCAAGCTATTGCGGGAGTTGAATCCAAAGAAATTACAACAAAAATTATTCACGTTGGTGTCGGCGATATATCAGAAGCGGATGTAATGCTTGCTGCGGCATCTAATGCTTTGATTTTAGGCTTTACAGTTAAAGAAGATTCAAATGCTCTTGCTGCTGCGGAAAAAGAAGGTGTAACAATCAGAAAATACGATATTATTTACCAGTTGCTTGAAGATATCGAAAAAACATTACTTTCACTTCTTGAACCGGAAATTAAAGAAGTAGAACTTGGTAAAGCAGAAGTTCGTCAGGTATTTACAATCGGCAAAACTTCGAAGATTGCAGGATGTTATGTTACAGAAGGTAAAATTGTTCGCTCAAAAGATGCTGTTATTTTGCGTGATGGGGTGGAAATATTCCGTGGGGCAATTGAACAACTTAAACGTTTCAAAGATGATGTTAAAGAAGTTTCTCAAGGCTTTGAGTGCGGTATTTCTTTCGGTAAGTTTAATGACCTGCGCGAGGGCGATATAATTCAAGTTTCTACTCAGGAAGAAATAGAAAGAACATCTTTATAAGGATTAAAATCATGACACTAAGAAATGAACGGGTTAGAAAAGAATTAATGCGAGATATCTCTGAAATTTTAAGAAAAGAAATTAGGGGCTTAAAAGGTGTTGTATCAATTGTTGATGTAGAAGTTTCGCATGACAACTCTTTTGCTAAAGTTATATATAGTGTTTTAGGTTCTGAAAGCGATATAGAAACAACGAAAAATGTTATAGAAAAATCTACTTCAAAAATTCGATATCACGTGGGTAAAGTTTTGCGCTTACGTCTTACTCCTGAATTGAAATTTGTTTATACAAACGGCTTGGAAGAATCTTCAAGAGTTGTGGATTTGATAAATAAAATTTCAAGAGGGGAAATTAAGTAATTGTTTGGCTTTTTGAATATTTATAAGCCTGTTGGGATGACTTCTTTTGATGTTGTTGCGGTTTTGCGCAAGATTTCTCATATTAAACAAATCGGACATACAGGTACGTTAGATCCTTTTGCAGAGGGAGTTTTGCCTGTTTGTATAGGCAAATCCACAAAATTAATAGAGTATTTGGCATCTGACAAAGCTTATCTGGCGACGGTACAATTTGGCGCAAATACGGAGACCTATGATATTGAGGGGAAAATTGTCGAAAAATTTGATCGCCAAATAAATGTAACAGATATTGAGAATGTTTTAAAAGATTTTGAGGGCGAAATCGAGCAATATCCTCCAATTTATTCTGCAATAAAAGTTAACGGGAAAAAACTTTATGATTATGCCCGCGCAGGACAAAAGGTAGAGATAAAACCCCGCAAAGTTAATATTTATAAAATAGAATTGCGTTCGTTCGATTTTGAAAGCCAAAGCGCACAGATTTATGTAGAGTGTTCAAAAGGAACTTATATTCGTTCAATTGCGAATGATTTAGGCAAAAAATTAGAAAGCGGCGGGTATTTAACAAAACTTGTAAGAACTAAAGCCGGTAAGTTTGGACTTGATACAACAGTGAAACTTGAAGATATAAAAACTGAAGAAGATGTAGAAAGAAATTTGCTAAATCCGGCGTCTTATTTAGATTTGCGCTCATATAATTTAAATGATTATGAATGTGAACGTGTAGGACACGGAATGGCGATAAAAAACGTAGAATTTAATTCCGGTGAGGTTGTAATTTTACTTTATGGTGGTAAAATATACGCGATAGGAATTGCTGAAAGTAGTTGGATTAAAGCAAAGAAAGTATTTGGTGTTTTATGAAAAAGATTATTTTATTGCTGGGATTTTTATTGATTGCAAATTGTAGTGCATTTGCTAATTGCGAGTATACTTGCGTTGAACCTTATGATATGAATAACAAATTTATGTCTGTAATGAGTTCAATTACGGGGGCAAACTTTTTGACTGAAAAAGTTGCGCAATCTCTTTTGAAAAAAGAGTTTGCAAAGGTTATAAAAGGTGATGATTTAAAAGTTAGTATTGATTCATACAGTTCAAAAGATTTGAAAAATGGTATATTCAAATCAGCTTCGGTTAAAGGAACTAAACTAAATGTAGAGGGTGTTTATTTATCATCTTTAGAGATGAATACATTGTGTAATTTTAACTATGTAAAACAAAAAGGCAATGGTGTTGTTTTCGTTGAAGATTTGCCTATGTCTGTAGCTCTTACAATGAGTGCTGATGATATTAATAAAACAATGCAATCAGACAAATACAAAAAAGTTATTGAAGATTTAAACAGACTCGGATTTGGCGGGGTTAAGATTTCTTCTACAAAGGCAGAGATTAAGTCTAATAAGTTTTACTATACAATCGGTGTTTCACTTCCTTTTGTAAAATCAGAAAAAACTTTTTCTGTAACGGCTGATTTAAAGGTGAAAAACGGAAAAATAGATTTTGATAATACAAGATTAACTTCAAAAACATTTAATATTGATTTGAGTAAAATTGATTATATTGTAAATTATTTAAATCCGCTTGATTTTTCAATGAAAATTTTGGATAATAAAAAAGCAAATGTTTATATAAAAAATATAAATATTTCAAAAAATATCATAAGCGCAGATGGAATTGCTGTTATTCCAAAAGATTAAGGGGTTTATATTATGAACAAAAATCAAAAATTGTTGTTAATTTTTATCGGTTTGTGTATGTTTCTTGTTGTTGGCTTGATAGCGTACAATGTTCTGATGCCAAAACCCGAAGTTCAACCGGACGATATTGAGGTTTCACAGCGTTCTGTTTTGGAAGAAACAGTAGAAAAACCTCAAGAACCTCAAACAAAAGAATACGTTAATATCTATTTTATCGGTAAAAACGAACACAATGAAGAAGTTTATAAAGCAGTAAAACGCGAATATAACAAAGACGTTGACGGTAGTAAAATACGTTTTGCGATTTCTTCTTTGATTATGGGACCGAGAACGGAAGAAAGGCAGCGCGGTGTTTATACCGAAATACCGTCAGGTTCTGAGGTTATAAATATCACAGAGCAGCCTGACAAAGTTCTCGTAAATTTGAATTCAAATTACGTTTATGGCGGCGGGGCTGATAGTTTGTATAAACGTCTTTATCAATTGATTAAAACAGCAAAATTAAATTCAACATTACCTGTTTATTTATATATTGACGGGCAAAAAGCTGACGTGGTAGGGGGAGAAGGAATTATGATTTCTCAGCCGCTGTCGGATTCGTCACTGGAAAACTAGCAAAAATGGCAGAAAAATTATTAAAAGATATAGATTATTATTTAAATTTGAATTGGACATTAATCGAGGGAGAAGATTTGGATTTTGAAGGAAATCCTTATCATTACATTGAAATTAAGGAATTACCGAGTTTTACTTTTTGTGCCAAAACAACAAAACGCGCACGTGAGAATTACAAGCATCAGTTAAAATTAACACTTCAGGTCATGCTTGAGATGGGTGAAGAAATCCCAGAACCTTAAGTTACATTAATTTTGAAGTAATTTTTCAGCAAGTTCGTTTTCTATTCTGCCGTTTAGGGTTTTGCTTACTTTTTGGAGTTTTTGTGCAATTGTTTCCATTTCCGGAGTCCAAACAAAATTATCATTTACATATTTTTCGGCTTTGTTGAAATCTCCGTCAATCTGAATTCTTACGATTTCTTCAAGCATTTGGCGCGCAGCGGGAACAACTCTGTCTATATTGACGTGAATTTTTCCATCAGGTGTTAATTCATACGCGCCAAGTTCGTGCATGTATTTGTTTTGCATTACCGTACGAACTCTGTGAGCCTGTGATAGTGTTGGCTTGGATTTTAAGAAATTGTCTGTAATGAATGTGACAATTATTTGAAATCTTTGTTCATGAGTGTACATACCGAGTTTTGTTAATAAGTCAACAAATGCTAAAGACGCCATGTCTGCTTTGTTTTCTTCTATTATGTTGCGGTATTTACCCAGTTTTTCGCTTCCTTCTTTTGGCCCGAGCGAGTGCGCGTTTTCGTGTCCGATTGTGAACCAGTGGTCAGCTTCGTCAAGATAATACTTTTGCTGTTCTTTGTCTAAAATAGCATCAAGTCTTTCTTTAAGTTTTTCAATATCACTAATAAAACGAATTTGCCTGTGATAAACGTTACGTCTACCGCCTCCGATAGTCAAGGATAATTTATCAGAGTTTGGCAGATTTTCTGCTAAAGTTATTCCCCCGCGGTACGCGCCGACATCTCCGCCGGCAAAAACCATGTCAACATCAACCATTGTTTGTTGAGTATCTGCATCAGATGAAATAGTCTGTTTATATTCGTTGTTAAAAGGCATATTATCAGCTAAAGTCGGAAGATATTTTTTTATTTCCATCAGGGCTTCTGTACCTTTTTTGTTTACAATACCTACTCTTGCACCTAAAAAATCTTTCGGAATAGGAGAAATTCCGTGTTCTTTTAGTAATTCTGACAGTTCCTCGTTTTCTACAATTGTTCCTGTCATTTCGTCTTCATAATTTTCGCGGGTAATTGTGAATTCTAATGGAGTATCTTGAAGTTCGGCCCATTTTTTGTCAGCATAAGCATCGAGCATTGGGTCAGCTTTTCTTAATGCTTTTGCTTGCAAAATCAAATATACGTTGAAATCTTCGTTTGTCGAAAGTCTGCTTGCTATTTCAAGTTCGTCTGCCATTTTAGCAAAATCTTCACTAAAATAATCGATATAATCAATGCCGGCAAGGTCTTCTGCTGCACGAACAACGATTGAACGCTGGGTTAATATTTCTTTGACTTCTTCTATTTTGCTTTCTTTAAGCATACGGATTAAAACATTGTGAAATTCTTCTTTAGAAAGATCTTCAGGGTAAACACCTTTGCCTAATTTTTCATCTATGCCTTTTGCAAGACGGATAGGGTTTGACATTGTATCTATTGCATTTACACCTTTTTGAGCATCAAATAATATTTTAGTTAATTTTGCCTGTTCATTGCCTTTTGAGATCTCTTTTTCAAGAAATTCTTTGAACGGTAAATTATGCTTACAGTCAATTTGCATGTTAATTTTTTCTAATATAACAGCGGCTTTAACCAGATGTTTGAGCGCGGCTTTATCTCCTTCTGCCAGAGCCAAATATTCCGGCGCATCTGCTTTAAGGAATTTTTTTGTAACCAAATAATCTTTGTGGGTGCGTTTTTTAAGTTCATCCATTGACAAATTGATTTCGTAAGTTGTCATAATCTCTCCTTATTTTCTGTATTTTATGT
>CADBQQ010000107.1 GCA_902796825.1 uncultured bacterium | reverse complement strand
TCGAGCGTTAGCGAGCGTGCCCGTAAGTTGGAAGAAAATGTTGAATTTTCTGACAACCCGAAAATTCAAAGCGAGCGAAAGCGAGAGTCGAACCCGCGTAGTGAAATAACAAGTATGAACAATTTCTTTTTTATAATAGAATATTTTTATGAATGATTTGTTTGGTTTTGACAGTCAATATTGCGCGGTAATCGGTACGGATGAAGCCGGCAGAGGACCGGCCGCAGGCGGTGTTTTTGCAGCTGCGGTTTATTTCCCGGAAGTTACAAATGCTTTAAAAAATGATTTATCAAAGTTGAATGATTCCAAGCAGCTTTCTAAAAAAGTTCGAGAATATTTGTATGAAAGTATTTTGAAAAATTCAATTAATTATACGGCATTTGTTGATGTGGACGAAATTGAAAATATAAATATATTAAATTCGTCATTGAAAGCTATGAAAATTGCTTGCGAAAATGTGATAGAGCAAGCGAAATTACAAGATTTTATTACGCTTGTTGACGGGAACAAATTAATTAAAAACTATATTTACCCACAAAAATATGTTATAAAAGGTGACGGTACTTCTGCTTCAATTGCGGCCGCAAGTATTCTGGCAAAAGTTTCAAGAGACAGGTATATGGAGAAATTGGCAGAGGAATTCCCTCAGTATGGTTGGGAACGTAATGCGGGGTATTTGACTAAAGAACATTTGGAAGCCATTGATAAATACGGATTGACAAGGTATCACAGACCTTCTTTTTTAGAAAAGCATTTTCAAAAACAATTGACGTTGTTTTAGCTATTTATAAACCTTTTTGCCGATTTGTACGGATTTTACATATATTGTTTCGCATGAGCCGTTGCCTCTGTCTCCTAAGTCGTGATCGTTGCGTGACATACTGGTATTATATTTTTGTCCTTTAAATTGCATGTCTATTAAATCGCCTGTAATTTTAATCCTATCCCACCGGCGAATTTTTAATAGAGCGGCCATTACATTTCGATTTGCCGGTACAAGGTGTGAGTGCGAATAGTGCGAAGTAGAGTATTCCATAGGAAGCGCCGGAGGGTAATCTTTTGCTTGCGTCCACAAAATTCTTGAACCTGTAACTTCGTTTTTTTGACTGTAACTTTTATAGTGTTTTTTGTAGAAATTCTTATCTCCCATTTTTCCCCAAGCTGTACCTAAATCGTATAAGGCAGCACTGTCAAAGAAATTGTAAGTAAATAAGAAACTGCGGTTAAAAGCTACGGCTGTTCCTGAAAGTTCGTAGTGTGCTTGCGGGATTATGGTGATTTTATTTTTGTTTATAAAGGAATTATGTACAAATGTCTTTTGTTTTTTTTCTTCGGGACTATAATTTATTTGAATAGGGTCTTGTGTTATATTTATGGAATTTGCCTTACCGTTTGGGATTGCAATACCGTATTTAAACCAGAATGAAAACCATCCTTTAAAAATTATTATTAAAAATATCAAGAAAAACACAAATGATTTTTCTACTTTTCTCTGGTGTTTCAAAGTATCTAAATCAAGGTTTGCATCAATAGCCGCAGTATCAGAGTCGTTATACATTCTTTTATTTTAAGTGTTTTAGGTAATTTTGTCATACTTCGATTAATTGATAAATTAACATATTTTAACAATGTATATAATTTATTAAAGTTTATTTGTTTGGGTGTCGATATATTTTCTGTAATCAGAATTTATGGAGTTAGAAATAATGTTAAAGAAGATAACAACACCCTCAGATAACAGATCGGAATGTGTTGAACTAATATTAAGAGGAGCAAAGAGGCGTCGGGCATTGGCGTATACAAATGCATCCGAGATAAATTCGGATGCCGGAATCAAGGCAAATTTGCGAGCTGTGAAGTAAATTAGAAAATAAGAAAGAGAGCATAAATAAAGCCGGCAATTAAACCCGCCGGCTTTTTATTTAAATAATGCTATATAGACCCTAGAATGAAAGTCCGACTTGTGGACAAGTCAGACTTGTGATTTCAAAATATTAATGTGTTTAGTGATTTTAAGAAAAAGTTAGGTAACAGAATAAAAGAAATTAGGAAAAGCAGAGGTATGTCACGTGAAGAAGTGGCTTTTGAATGTGATTTCTCTGGTTCATATATGGGAATGATAGAAAGAGCGGAGTACGATTTTAAAATCTCAATGCTTTATAATATAGCAAAAGCATTAAAAATTGAGTTAAAGGATTTATTAAACTTTGAATAAATAAAGAGGCGCAGGATTGAAAATCCTGCGCCTCTTTATTTAATTTATTATTGCTTGATTAATTTATTCCTTGTTTTCTTCTTTTTTATTTACAAGGTCTTGAATTTTGTCTTGTATTTTGCCTTTGATTTCTTCAGCTTCTTTTTGAAGTTTTGTTACTGTTTCATCGGCTTTTGATTGGATTTGTTTTGCAGTTTCGTCTGCTTTTTGAAGCATATCTTGGGCAGTTTCTTTCAATTGTTGTCTTGTTTCTTCACCTGATTTCGGTGCTAACAAAATGCCTGCTACTGCGCCTAATATACCGCCGATTGCAAACCCTGCTACAAATTTTGATACTGATGACATAATAATTCTCCTTTTTTTACATAGTATAAATTTTATTGTATTGTTTTTTATTGCCTGAAATGTTTATTTTTTCTTACAAAATAGTGTATATACAGTCATAAAACCTTTCAAAAAACCGCCGAAAAGGTTTTGTGAAAACAATTTTGTTTTTGATAGTGCATTTTCTAAACCTAATTTTACATTACCGACTCCTTCACCTGTATTTTGTACAAGTTCATTGAAAGAAGTTAATGTTTTATTTAATTCGTTTAGAGTAGGTTTTAATTCTGCGTTTAGAATTTCAGATGTTGTATTTACGTTTTTTGCAAGATCGGATAAATCCATAAGAAGTTTTACAAGAAAACCGCCAACTACAATTAATACAATTGCTGTTGAAATTGCAAGAAACGTCAAACCGTTATTCAATGCTATTTGAGATAATTGATATTCCATTTTGATTTCCTTTTTTAGTAGTCAAATTCGTTGTCGCTGTTTTCTCCGTTAACAATATCTTCAAGCTCTTTAGCTTTGTGCATTTTTTTAGATTTAACGGAATTGTTTATTTTTCTGAATTGTCTTTCAAGTTTATATCTCATCAAATCAACAGATTCAAAAGCTTGTTTTTTGGCTTCTTCAATTTGCGGGGCGTGTTTTTCATATAATTCGCAGGCCGCTTCTTTTAGTTCTTTGCGGGATTCTTCGCCGGATTTTGGAGCATATAGGACTCCTGCAACAATTCCACCTACTACACCTGCAATTAAACCCATTGCAAATGAGAATGATTTGTCTTTACTCATAGTTGTAAACCTCGTTTCTAAATTACGAAGTTATTGTAGCATACTTTTGTTTTAATTTCAAGACTCAATAGGGTAAAACCTTTTATTTTGCGGGTTTGCGGTTTTTTGTTCTGTCAATAAATTCTAATGCGGTAAATACTAAATCAATTGCGGTTAGTACTTGTTTGCCGTTTGAACTAAGCATAAAAAACAAAACGGTTGTGAGTGCATTTTTAATAAGGTATTGTTTTGCTTTTGTTTTTTGCTTACCTAGTATTTCCGCAAAGTTGTATACTCCAAGAAGTGTTTTATTTACAGCAATTCTTGCGCTGTATAATGCGTTTTTAATTTGCGGTACCGAATTTGTTACTTGTCCGCTAAATGTAATAACCGCTTTGTCAATTCGTACTATTAGCAAAATTAATTGAACGGCTACAATTATTTCCGCTATAAAAACTATTGTAAAAAATAAAGTCAGCATTTTTAACTTTTCTTGCTTTTTGTATTATGATTTAAATAATAATACAATTTACGTATTTTTTAAATACGTCTAAAGGAGTATTTATGGGCAGAGTGAGATTTTATACGGCATTAATACTTTCAAAGCTTGCATATTTTGCAATAAGAATTCTGAAAAATTCAGGCGGAACTTCTTTTGCGGGTATGTTGGCTTTAAAAATTTGTCCAAACTTTCTTTATTACTGTAAAAAATATGCAAAACATATTATTACCATAACCGGCACAAACGGCAAAACTACGACCTCCGGTATTTTGGCAAGTATACTTGAAAAAGAAGAAAGTCGAGTTATTCACAACGTTAAAGGTGCAAATATGCTAACGGGAATTGCAAATATTTTTGCACTAAATTTGCCGTCAAAGCCTTTTGATTTTGCGGTTTTAGAGTCGGATGAAGCATATTTAAACAAGTTATATGATTATATGCCTGCGGATTTTTTGATTGTTACGAATCTTTTTAGAGACCAACTTGACAGATATGGTGAGCTTTCAACAACTGCAAGTTTTATTCAAAAAGGAATAGATAAAGCTTCTCCTATATTAATTTTAAATGCGGATGATCCCCTTGTATCAAATCTGGGTAATAATAAAGAGGCTTTTTATTACGGTTTTGAAAATGTAGAGTTTTATTCCAATTCTCACAAATCAATATCTCGCGCGCCGACTGAAAATTTTAGCTGCGTGTGCGGAGATGAATTGAAATACGATAAGCAATTCTTTGCGCAAGAAGGACATTACTACTGCCCAAAATGCGGTTACAAACGACGAATCCCTGATTTTAAAGCTTATGCCAAAATTTATGATGATTACTCTGAAATAAAAGTTATATTTGAAAATCGTGAATATGATTTTAAACTAAATCTTACGGGGTTATATAATGCTTACAATGCACTCGGGGCAATATCTTGCGCTTTGTTTTTTGAAACGCCTTATGAAATTATAAAAGATGCACTTCAATCATATAAATCTATATTCGGCAGGACGGAAAAACGCTTGATTAACGGGCATGAGGCTTTAATTCAACTTATCAAAAATCCTACAGGGGCGAGCGAAGTTTTAAAAACCGTTGATTTAAATTCAAATATTGTAATTGCAATAAACGATAATTATGCAGATGGGCGAGATATTTCATGGCTATGGGACAGTGATTTTGAACAATTGAAAAATGCCGAAAAACGTGTTATAACTTCCGGTACGCGCGCAAAGGATATGGCTGTAAGGTTAAAGTATGCCGGTGTTGCGCAGGACAGAATTCTTGTTGAAGAAAATATAAAAAAAGCGTTAGAACTGGCTTCTGAGGGTGATGCTGAAGAACGTATAACAATTTTGCCGTCTTATACGGCACTTTTAGAGATTACAAAAATGAGGGATATATAAAATGCTTTTAGGTGTAAATATTGATCATGTAGCGACATTAAGAAATGCAAGAGGCGGAGTTGAGCCGGATGTGTTAGAAGCTGCACGTATTTGTGAACAATGCGGAGCTTCATCTGTTACGACTCATTTGCGGGAAGATAGACGGCATATAAAAGATGTTGATGTAGAAATGATTATGCGAGAAATTAAGACTGATTTAAACCTTGAAATGGCTGTTACTGCTGAAATGGGCAAAATTGCTTTAAGAATAAAACCGCATTCGGTTTGTCTTGTTCCGGAAAAACGTCAGGAGGTTACAACAGAGGGCGGGCTTGATGTTGCAGGGCAGCTTGAAAAGATAACAAAATTTGTTAAACCGTTAAAAGATGCCGGTATTCTTGTAAGTCTGTTTATTGATCCATCTGAAGAACAGGTAAAAGCTTCTGCGCAAACAGGTGCTCAATTTATTGAACTTCATACCGGTTGTTATTCAAATGCTTTTGGGAATGAAGATGAAGAAGTAGAGTTTACAAAATTAAAAAATGCCGCAAAGCTTGCTCAAAGTTTAGGTTTGAGAGTAAACGCAGGGCATGGTTTAAATTACGAAAATGTTCATAGAATGCATGAAATTGAGGGCTTGTATGAATTAAATATCGGACATAGCATAATATCACGTGCTGTGTTTGTCGGATTAGAAAAAGCTGTAGTCGAAATGAAAGAACTTATTAAATAGGATTTAATTATGGGAAAAACGAACGAAGAAATTATTGCGGAAATGCAGTTAGTGGCGGAACAAATGGTAAAGGATGATTTGGAAGAAAATCCGGATTTGGCGGATGAATATTTTGAGTGTGATTGCTGTGGTCAAACAAAGTGTCTTGCAGGTTCTATTCAGTATGGTGATTACAGGTTATGTAATGACTGCGTATTACTTGCAGAAACAGGCCTTGCAATGAAAAAATTTGATGACATTCAGGCATTAATTGATGCAATGGAAGATAATCGGCTCGAAGAATTTTGTGAATTTATTAAAAAAGAAGAAGAACGTAAAAAACATTTGGATAATTAAAAAGACAGATTTAAATCTGTCTTTTTTAATTATTTAGTAATATCCATCGGCGGGAAAATCCTTTGCGGTGCCGGAAAACCGAAGGAGTTGAAATGCCCAAACGGAGGTCTTGGCGGATGTTGTTTATTAAACCTTGCACGTCCTTCCGCTTTCATAAGTTCAAGTTCTTTCTTTTGCTTTTTGGTTAAAATATTTTCAAATTCTTGGCTGTTTTGGTGCCTGATTTCACGGGCTTGTTTTTCAAGCGATTTTATTTCTTCTCTTTTTTTTGAAATTTGTTCTTCTTTTGTTTTGTTGTCAAGGTCGGAATTTTTAATGTTTTCAATGTCACTGCGAGAGAGTTCAAGCTTCATAATAACAGGTTTCATCTGCTCCAGACCTTTTTGATGAATAATTTTAGCTTTTTCTTTTTGTTTTTTAGTTAATTGAAGTCTTTGTTCAAATTTCTGGCGCACTTGTTCTTTTGATGGTTGTTGAGCTTGTGCGCAATTGTTAGAAAATAGTACAATGGTTGAAATTAAGATTAGGGTTAATATTTTTTTCATTTTTGTCCTTTCATCTATTTTTTATAACAAATCTTGTAAATTATTTGCTAATTCTTTTTTCGCATTAAATATTCTAGATTTAATTGTTCCTATCGGGCAATTAAGTTTTTTAGCGCATTCTTCATAAGAATAGCCGTCAATTTCACATAACATTATTACTTCTTTAAATTTTGGTTTTAAATTATCTATTGCTTTGATTATTCTTTTTTGTCTTTCAAGGTTTATGACATTGTTCTCCGGAGAAGATTTCTTATCTTTTATGCTTGCCAAATCATAGTCTTCTGATGTCGATTTTTGGGAGGATTTGTAGTATCCGGATTTTAAATAATCAAGAGAGGTATTTTTGGTAATAGTTGAAATCCAGCTTTTAACAGAGCCTTTTTCTTTGTATTTGTCTGAATTTTTCCATATTTTAAAATAAACCTCTTGTTCAAGATCTTCATTTTCTTCTCTTGTAATGAGGCGTATAATATTTTTGATATTCTGTTTATTATCTTCTATTATTTTGTTGAAATCCATTTATTCTACCGAAATAAGCCCGTATGAATCTACAGGAAATCCTAAATCTTCCGCACTCAAAGTTGTTCCGTACATTATTCTGTCGGATATATCAGGGTTTGCGGTAATAATTCCCAGAGTTGTGCCTCCGAGCATAAAGAATAATGCTATGCAGGCAGCAGCTTTTACCGCAAGCCTTTTTTGTTTTTTATAGTGCGGTTTGACTTCTTGAATTAAATCAGATATTTTTTTCATCTTTTTATGAACTTCCGCGCATTCAGGACAGTTTTTTATGTGTTCGTTTAATTCTTCTTCTGTCTTGAAAATAAATAGAGATTCATATTTTGAACATTTATCTGTCATATTTGTACCTCAGTAATTTTAAAACGATTGTAAAACAAAAAAGTTCATTTTGTAAATTTCTATAGTCTTTTTCTTGCACAAACGATTTTTTGATAGTAAAATGTTTTGTATAAGGGGAGAAATTATGGAATTTTTCAGAAAACATCAAAAAGCAATAATCTCAGTTATCGCAATTACTTTTTTAGCGTGGACTGTAGGATTAATGCTGCTTCCGATACTTTTTAGATAAAAATGAAACGAAATCAAATTTTTAAATATATTTTAATAAGCTGGTTATTTCTGGGAATGTCATTAATATTTGAGGTTCCTGCTTTTGCTGTCCAAAGTCAGGCGACTTTAACACAGCAGTTAAAACAAATGAATAACAAACGTAATTATATTCAACAGAAGAAAAAACAGGCTGATTTGAAACTGCGCAATGAAAAAAATAAGCTGAATAATAATCAGCAAAAGCTTGAACGGGCAAAAGCAGAACTCCAAAACAGCACAGTTCAGTATAATAGTCTTGTGTCTGATTTGAACACGATGGAAGCACGATTAAATGCCTCTATCAGAGAATTTCAAAGTATTGATAAGGCTATGAAAGAAAGAATTCGTCAGGTTTTCAAACATCAGAGAACAGGCATGTTTGAGCTTATACTTTCTGCACGCAGTATAAATTCTTTAATGGATACTTTCTATTTTGAAAAATTGGTTATTCAAGATGATTACAAGCGCTTGCAGGCTGTAAAAGCAAAAGCTAACCAGATTGCACTTTTAAAATCTCAAGTAGAAAACCAAAAAAGAATGGTTGCCGCCTCCATAAGAAATATAAACAGTCAAAAAGCTACCATTCAAAATTCAATTGCCGAAAATAAAAATATGATTGAACGCTTGCAAAAAGATAAGAATTACTATGAAAAAACAGAAAGAGAATTAGCACAGCAATCTGCAAGCATTCAAAATATGATTGCGAATTTAACCAAGAAGAATTCTCAAGGCGGTTCAACAGTAAAAATTACGTCAACAGGTTTTATAAAACCTATTTCAGGTCCGATAACTTCACCGTTCGGTTGGAGAATTCATCCAATATTTAAAAGCAGAATATTTCATTCAGGAATTGATATCGGCGGACCGAACGGAGGAGCAATACAGGCTTCTAATGATGGTAAAGTCATATATTCCGGCTGGTATGGCGGGTATGGAAAATGCGTGATTTTGGATCATGGTGTTGTAAACGGACAGCCGATTACAACATTATATGCTCACATGTCGTCAATTGCCGTAAGTAACGGTCAAATGGTTAAAAAAGGACAAACCTTAGGTCGTGAGGGCTCAACAGGATATAGCACAGGGCCTCATTGCCACTTTGAAGTCAGGGTTAACGGTAAACCTACAAATCCGTTAAATTATATTTAAGTAAAGAGGATATTGTAAATTGAAAAAATATTTAATTGCAATAATTTTAATATTAACATTTTCGAGCGCAGCTTTTTCGCAAGACGTTGAAACTTATGATGATTTTTCTGCTCAATCAGCAGATCAAGATGTATTATTCAAGTCTTTTATGCCGGATATAATGAATACTCCTGAAATAGAGGAAGAAAAGTCTGATATATTTTACTTTGATGATGATAGACAATATAGCGATATCGACCCTGATAATATGCCGTTTTTCAAGCAAATGCGCTTAAAAATGACAAATAAATTACTTGAAACTCAATATAAAGAGCCTAAAAAGGCTTCTGGGAAGTGGAAATTTTGGAATAAAAAAGTAGAGGAAGAAGAAACTCCGAATTTGCCTTCAGAAAGTGAACTTTCAAATGTTTTGCAAGAAGAAACTTCTCCGGATATTTCAGACGGGGCATTGTCTTTGTCAGGCGGTATCAATCAAAGCGTTACCGAAAAAGAGATGATTTTGGATTGCGATAATGTTAATTTTGACGAGGCAACAGGGGATATGATAGCTAAAGGGCGTCCTGTTCTGGTTGTTCCTCCGCAAAATATGAAAGTTGTTGCAGATGAAATGACATATAATGAATATTCAAATATTCTGAAAGGAACCGGAAATGTAATTGTTTATAAAGACGGTATGCCGACATTTGGTGAATATCTTGAAATAGATATGAATGAAGAAACGATGTTTATGGACGGTGTTCTTTCAAAATCACCTAATACGTATGCGACAGCGGAAAAAGCTGTTCAAAAAGACGGACTTTTGATTTTAACAAAAGGAACATTTTCATCAGATAAATCAGAAATAAATAGGCTTGTAACCCGTGTTGCAGGCCCTAGATTCAGTTCAATGATGGTAGATCCTGAATCTCAAGCTTTATTTTTTGGAAATCCAGAGGGAAATCATCTAAGGTTTGATATGGATGCAATTTATGTGGATGCTCGAAAAAATCATGATGTTTTCAAAGCAAAAAATATAAAAATTTATCATAAAGATAAATATGTTATGAGAATTCCGAGTATGACAGTATATACTAATAAAAAGCGTACATACTTTGAAGCAAATTATCCTGAACTTGGCTCAGTCCGAAAAGTCGGTATGTTTCTTGGGCCGGGCTTCACTTTTAGCGGGCCGGGAAGTTCTATAATTAAAGTTATTCCGTTTTTGAACTATAAAAAAGATTTTGGTATTGGCGGAATGGTAAAATATTTAAATAATTATAACCGTACTTATTTTGGTTATGGTTCAGCAAATGATATTTTCTTTTTGAAAGGTAAACAAATATTAGATGATAATTTAACTTTGTCTTATGGTGCCAATACGTACAATGATGAATGGTTTCTTGGCGGTCGTATGGCGAAATATATGGCAGAAATTAATTATGATAGAGCGTATTATAAAAATAACTTTCTGGCTGAAAATATGCCTTTGAAATTTCGTCATAGAGTCGGTTTTGGTTTAATGCAGAATGATGACAGAAATTATTATGGTGAAAAATTAAACACTTCTAATATGTCCACAACCAGAACCAGATATATGGCAGAAATCAATCAGACTTTATATTCTTTTATTGATGAAGAAAAAAGAATAAAACTCAATGCAAGTTTTGTAATGCAAGGTTCTGCCGCATTGTATGGAACAGGAGATACTCAATTTGTTGCTCGTATTGGTCCGGCTGTTAATTTGCAGTATAAAAACTGGATGCAAACTATAGGTTATTATTTAACCGGATATGATGATCATACTCCTATGCCTGCTTTTGATAAATATCGTTATGGCAGACAGAGTGTATATATAACGGAAGCTTTCAGGTTGACAAAATATTTGTCAGTCGGTTGGGCAGGTTATATAAATCTTTCAGATGATTCTCCTAACGGTAAGATGTTTCAGGAAAATGCTTTTCTTGTATCTGTCGGGCCGGATGATTTCAGGATTATTTTTGGTTACGATTTTACAAGAGAAAGAACATATTTCGGTATAAATGTTGCTTTTGATACAAAAGGTACAAAAGTTAATTATAATAAAATGGAAATAAAAAATCCTGAAAGACTGGGCAAAAAATATAAATCGGAAGATGAAGAAGAAAATGAAAGACAGGTTGCTTTTGTAAAAAATACACAAAGACCTGAAATTCCGTCTATGAAACGCGGTAAAAGCGGGAATACAAAACCTGTAATACTTCAATATGCGCAGGTAATCAATATAGAAGATCCGTTAAAAGAAAGAATAGATTAATGATTGAAAAACTTACAGACAAAATAATAAAATATGGAAAAATTGCAGGCAAGCGAGGGTTGACTCCGGGATATTCAGGTAATATTTCCGCAAAATATTTGGACAAAATTTTAATAACTTCGACGGGTGCTGCTAACGGATTTTTGGATGAAGAAGATATTTCAATTATTGATTTTTCAGGAAATCAAATTGGAGGCTATAAAAAGCCGTCGAGTGAAAAAATGCTTCATATAGAGTTTTATAAAAAACGCCCGGATATTGGTGCGATATTGCATTTTCATTGCCCTTATTTATCTGCATTTGCCGCTTCAGGAATTGAACCTGATAAAAATGTTATGGCTGAAGTAGTTTATGCATTTTGTGAAATTCCGATTGCAGAGTATGCTTTGCCGGGGTCAATTGAATTAGTGACAAATACTTCAAAATTCTTTGATAAATATGATGTTGTTATAATGAAAAATCACGGAGTGATTGCGGGCGGGAGAGATTTAAAAGATGCATTTTTAAAGCTGGAATCTTGTGAAGCTTACGCTAAAACTTTATTGTGTGCAAAACTTCTTGGAGGTGCTAAAATGTTACCTGATGTTGAAGTTGAAAAAATATATGGTTTGAGAAATAAGTAAAAAAAGAAGGATATTATTGTGGGAATTACATTAGAGAATAAGCAAGGATTAATAGCTGGAGACGGTACTTTACCTGTAAAAATGGCTCAGTATGCTAAAGAAAACGGGTTTGAGGTTGTTTGTATTTCTCTTGCAAAAGATAATTATAAAGAACTTAAAAAATATTGTTCTAAAGTTTATGCTTGCCATCCGGGTGAAGTTAACAGGATTGAAAAAATTCTAAAGGATGAAGAAATTAAACAGTTAACTTTTTTGGGTAAGGTTCATAAAAAAGTTTTGTTAAAGCTTCATAAATTTGATAAAAAAGCTATCGATATTTTAAAAGAAGCTGTAAGATTAAATGATGATAAGGTTATGCTTATTATAGTTGATGAACTTGCAAAAATCGGTATTGAAGTTTTGGATCAGACAATATTTATCAAAAATTTAATGATACCGTCAGGGGTTCTTGGTTCTCACAAGCCTACAGAAGCTCAAATGGAAGATGTGAATTACGGATTTTGGCTTGCAAAGGAAATGGGTAAACTTGATGTCGGGCAGTCTGTTGTTATAAAAGATAAGATGATTATGGCTGTTGAGGCTATTGAGGGAACAGATGTATGCATAAAACGCGGGGCAAAACTTGCAAAGAAAAATGCGGTTGTTGTTAAAGTCGCAAAACCAAAACAGGACAAAAGATTTGATATCCCTGTTATAGGTATGAAAACTTTGAGAACAATGCATAGAAAAAATGCTTCACTTATTGCTGTTGAAGCAAATGAAACAATTATTGTAGAGCAGGAAAAAGTTGTTGAATATGCTGACAGGCATAATATTGTAATTATGGCGGTTTAGATGGGGAAAAAAGTCTTTGTAATATCAGGTGAATATTCCGGTAATATCCATGCTTCAAATGTGGTGCGGGAGTTGAAAAATCTAACTTCTGATATTGAAATAGAGGGTATAGGAGGAGATGAGCTTGAGGCACAAGGTGTAAAACTTTTTGAACATATTAAAAATCTTTCATCTGTAGGAATTTCTTTTGATATATTGTTTAAGCATATCAAACTTGGAAAATCTCTTATAAAATATTTAAAAGATGAATTTAAGCCGGATCTGGTTTTACTTATTGATTACGGCGGTTTTAATCTTGGTATTGCAAAATATTTGAAAAAATACGGGATGAAAGTTTTTTATTATATTCCTCCGCAAGTTTGGGCAAGCAGAAAATATCGAATTAAACGTATAAAAAAATATGTGGATAAAGTTCTGTGTATTTTCCCATTTGAACCAGATTTATATTCTTCTTATGGAATAGAAAATCATTATTGTGGGCATCCATTAATATCTCAATTGCCTGCTGCTGTAGATAGAGTCGAGTTTTTTAATAATCATGGTTTTGACACGAATAAAAAATTGGTTTCGGTTTTTCCGGGCTCAAGAGAATTTGAATTGAAAAATTTGATGTCTGTTTTTAAAGAATCCGCGGATATTTTGAAAAGGCGTCATCCTGATTTGCAGTTGTGCATTTCTAAGGCTCCTAATTTGTCAGATGAGGTTTTTAACAGATATTTGGGGAATACGGATTTTCAGGTTATTAGGGGAGAAAATCAAGCTTTGTTGAGTGCTTCGGATGCGTTAATTCTTGCTTCCGGCACCGTTGCTTTAGAAGCTTGTTTATATAAAACACCTATGATTATTGCTTATCGCGGTCCAAAATTGTTTTATTGGATTTATTTGCTTGTTAGGTGTATCAAACGTGTTTCGCTTCCTAATATAATCGCTGATAAGTCAATTGTTCCTGAAATTATCGAGGATGACGTAAAACCGGAAATTATTGCTGATGAAATTGAAAAACTTCTATATGATGAAAATGCGAGAAACGATATGATAGAAGATTTAGATAGTGTAAAAAATATGCTTTCTACGAAAAATTCTGCGCAAGAAGTAGCAAAAGAAATTATTAAAAATTAAATTTGAAGGTCTTTGATTCTCTGCGTTTTAAGTGTTGGGCTGAAAGCCCAACTTACATCGAAAGAAGTTGCAAGAGAAATAGTCAAAACCTTTTAACAAAACTTAAACAAGCCTTTGTAAAAAGCAATTTAATATAATTAGCTTTTTTAGTATTATTGTAGGCAGTTTTATGGCAAATTCAATTTCAACAGTTGAAGGAAATGTTTTTGGCAGTGTTACAGGTAGAACAGTGCCTGATAAATATTGGCTTGCAAACAACACAAAACCAAAAGAATTTACTATAAAAACGCCATTTCCGATTGTGGATGATATTGTAATAATGACTCCACAGGAGGCTAAAAAAACTCATAATATAAAGATTATTGGCGCATCTATTGCCAGCGCTACAATTTTAACTGCCGCAGGTTTATTTTTCTTGTTAAAAGGCGGTCCTAAGGGATTGTCTAAGAATTTTGCAAGATTTAGGAATTTCTTGGAAGAACAAATCCAGAAATCTCGTTTGGATAATCCAAATAATCCTAAAATCAATAAACTATATGCATTTTTAGTAAAATACGTTGATATTCTTGCAAAGAAATTTGAAGTAATTAATAATTTTACAACTTTAAAAGATTTTGCTTTTAAGGAGTTGATGAACAACAAAATTACAGGTAAATTTACGGGCAAAATTCATTCAAAAATTACCAAACTTTTTGAAAAAATCGGTCGTCAGGCAGTTGTGAATTCGTACAATTCTACAAAATCAAAATTTAAATTATCGCAAAATATTTCTAAAACAGTTGAAAAAAGACTCCTTGCCGGAGATTTGACACGAAAAATAAAAATTAATGGTGAAACAAAAACTCTTGGGGAATGGGCTCAAATACTTTCTGATAAAAATAAAGAGATAGCTACTGTATATGATAGTCATTTTAGTGATAAAGAATTATTCGGACGGTATTTTAGGATTAAACAAACTGTAAATGAGATGAATAAAGGTTTTGAAAAGAAAGGACATTTTTGGTTCTGGTCTCCTGATACGTTGAATTCTTTTGTTGCGGAATCTGCTATTTCAGATACAAAAATGGCTTTGCAAAATTCGGTAAAAGGCTTTAGACGTGAAATTTCTTATTCTTCTAAGGATTTGGTATCAGATGCTCATAATATGATTTTGAAAATGACAAAATCCATTGATTATAAAGATGTGGAAAAGACGGCTAAATTGAGAGCAATTGATATTGATATTAAAAATCTTTCAAAGATTTCTAATCCTGAAGAATTTAAAATAGCCAGAGAAAAAATATTCAAAAAAATGGACGATTTTACTAATGATGTTTTAAAATCCTTAAAAAATAAAGAAATAAACTCGGATGTCGTTCAGAATATATTAGAAGATATGCTAAAAATGAGACGTTCAGTTAAGGAATTTAAGCATGGAAAAGTAGAGGACATTTTAAGTATTTATGAAAAATTACTTACTCCTGAAGAATTCAAGACAGTAAAAAAATCTTATGACAAGGCTTTAAAATCACTTGATAAATCTATAAATATTGAAACGGAAGATTTTTTGAGCAAGGTGCGTGATTGGACTTTAGGAAGCGCCCCAACTGATGTTTTAACGGTATTGGGTGCTTTTGGTACTCTGGGTTATTATCTTGGTAAGTCTGATAATAAACAGGAGCGTCAATCGGTTTTACTTCGGTACGGATTTCCTGCAATAGCGGGTATAGGAACATCTTTATATGGAAATGCTAAATTATTTGCAGGCTCTAAATCTTTATTCTTTGGTATATTATCTTCGATAATTGTGGGCAAAATCGGCGCGTTTGCGGATGAAAAATTGCAAAAATATAATAAATAACATGAAATATAGTTTGTTTCATACGTATGAAGTATGTAAAACCTTTTAAAATCTGATAAACTCCTTGTATAAGGGGAGATTTATGACTAAAACCATAAGAGAAAAATTAGAAGAAAGAGAATATAAAATTTTAAGTGAATTTGCGGCGAAATCAGCAGACTCTAAAGGGCGTAAAATCTCTGAGCCTCAAAGCGATATGAGGACAGATTTTCAACGTGACAGAGACAGAATTTTGCACTCTAAAGCTTTCAGACGTTTAAAACATAAAACACAAGTTTTTTTATCTCCGTTTGATGATCATTTTAGAACCCGTTTAACTCACACTTTAGAAGTCTCTCAAATAGGGCGTTCAATTGCACGCGCGCTTGATTTGAATGAAGATCTTGTTGAAGCTATGGCTCTCGGGCATGATTTAGGGCATACTCCTTTTGGTCATTGCGGTGAGGGAGTTTTGAATGAACTTATAGAAGAAGGTTTTCATCACAATCTTCAAAGTGTACGCGTTGTTGAAGAATTAGAAAAACTCAATTTGTGTCAGGAAACAATTGAGGGTATTCGTACCCATTCTTGGGGGTATGAACCCACAACTGCTGAAGGTAAAGTTGTACAACTTGCAGATAAAATTGCATATATTAACCACGATATTGAGGATTCTATTCGTGCGGGTGTAATCTCTGAAAGCGATTTGCCCAAAGAATGTATAAATTATTTTTCTTCTAATCAGAGCAAAAGATTAAATAAAATGATTTCGGATATTGTAGCAAATTCTGCGGGCTCTCCAAAGATTTCTATGAGTGAGGAAGGCTGGTATTATACTACAAAACTCAGAGAATGGATGTTTCAGAATGTTTATATTGAATCTCCTGCAAAATTGGAAGAAGATAAAGCGCGACATGTGATAAAAGAATTGTTCTATTTTTATATTGATAAAGTTAGTAAAATGTGTCCGCCTGATAAGGCAATACGTATTGTTACGGATTACATTTCAGGCATGACAGATCGTTACGCTATTGAAAGATATAAGGAGAACTTTATTCCTGAGGGTTTTAAAAACGGTTCTCAGGATGATTATTTATATAAACTTGCAAATGCGCAAGAAAGCTAAAGATGGACGTTCAATTATTATCGGAATACCTTGAATATATTGAAATAGAAAAAGGGCTTTCTTCAAATACTGTCGAAGCCTATCGCAGAGATTTGACAAGTTTTTTGGATTATTGCAATCATAAAGACTTAAATATAATTGAACGTTCTGACATAAATTCTTTTATCTTGAATTTGCGTGAAAATAATTTCAATCCTCGCAGTGTTATGCGTAAAATTGCAGCTATACGCGGATTTTTTAAGTGGCTTTGCGCGAATGAATATATCGAAAAAAATCCGTCACAATTGATTGAACAGCCGAAATTGTCAAAAAGATTGCCAAAAGTAATGACGATTTCTGAAATTACATCTATACTTAATTCAAATTTAAATAAAGAAGAAGCTGTTATTGTAGAACTTTTATACGATTGCGGTTTGAGGGTTTCAGAACTGGTTAATTTAAAAATCAATAATATAGATTTAAAAGCTAAGTATATTCAATGTTACGGTAAGGGTTCAAAAGAACGCGTTATTCCTTTTGGGAGTAAAGCACAATCTGCAATTAAATCGTATTTAAAACAGCGGGAATTCATTATCTTAAAAAATAATATGAATGGGCCTAAAGGTTTTCTTTTAAAAGAAAACGGAAAACCTGTCACCCGTCAGGATGTTTATAATTTTATTCGCAAACAGGGGGAGAAAATTAACAAACATATTTCTCCTCATACATTGAGACATTCTTTTGCGACTCATTTGCTGGAAAACGGCGCAGATTTGAGAGTTGTGCAGGAGCTTTTAGGTCATAGTGATGTTTCGACAACTCAACTCTATACGCATATTACTAAAAAACGTTTGAAAGAAGT
>CADBQQ010000106.1 GCA_902796825.1 uncultured bacterium | reverse complement strand
CATAATATTTATTATGTATAAATTTGTTGTATTATAAAAACGTATATGTACGAAAATTATAAAAAATTTTTAGATGAATTTGATAAAAAACTTTCATCACTTTTTGAAAACCAAAAAAATTATATTTATTGCAAAAAAGGATGTTCATATTGCTGTGAAAATGGTGATTATCCGTTTTCACAAATTGAATTTGGGTATATAACACAAGGGTTTTTGGCTTTACCTGAAAAAACAAAATTACTTGTACAACAAAATATTAAAAAGTTAAAAAAAGAAAAAAAATATTTTAATGGCGAAATATTTGAACATAAATGTCCGTTTTTAATAAATAATGAATGCTGTGTATATGCTTATCGGGGAATAATTTGCCGCACTTTTGGTCTTGGTTACTATGATGATGAAACAGGATATGTCAGGCTTCCTGATTGTGTTAACAAAAATTTGAATTATTCTCAGTATTACGATGAAAAAACAAAACAACTTACAATTGAAAATGTTTTACAAGAAAATTTGAGAATTGATAGTATTTTTGATAGTGAATTGTCAAAAAAATATAATATTGAATGTGGTGAAATACGTTCAATGCTAAATTGGTTTGAGCAAAAATAAAAGACCGAAAATTTTTCGGTCTTTAGAAAAAAGCATTCACTATGTATGAAAAAATTTATTTTTTTACATCATCTTTTATAACAATTAAATTATTCATAATTTTCATTGCTGTTGTAGGAAGAACAACATGTTCTAAGCCGTCTGCAATACTGATAATTTTACCTGCACCGAGAACAACATCTTCTCCTTTGTAAATAAATTTGTAATCAGTATCTCTGTCTGAACGAATAGTGATTTGTGATGTCATATTTCACCCCTTAAAAAATCTGTCTACAGTTGTGTATTATACAAAATATTTTTGAAAAAATCAACCTTATAGATATAAATTTTCTTTGCAATTTTCTCTGTTAACGGTTATTTGATTTCCGGTTTCCAGATTTTTAATTGAAACTTGATGTTTTAAAATTTCATCTTCACCTAAAATTATTGCATATTTAGCACATTTTGAAGCTTTTTCTAATTGTTTTGTGAATTTTTTGTTTGTTAAATCAAATTCGATATTTAAACCATAGCTTCTTAATTCTTCTGCTAAAATGAATGCATCAGTCGGAAAGTTTGAAACAATATATCCGTCAAGTTTTGGCTGTTCATTTGCAGGGATTAAAGATATTAATCTTTCCATTCCCATTGCAAAACCAATAGCAGGAGTTTCTTCTCCGCCTAATTGACTTACCAAACCATCGTATCTTCCCCCGCCGCAAACAGCGTTTTGAGATCCTAAATTGTTTGATTTTATTTCAAAAACAGTTCTTGTGTAGTAATCTAAACCGCGAACAAGGAGTTTATTTTCTTTGTATCTTACTCCCATTCTGTCTAAATATAATTTCAATTCTGTGTAATGAGATGAACATTCTTCGCATAAAAAGTCTGAATGAATAATTTCTTGTATTTCCGGTAAAGAATAGATTTTTTGGCAATCTTCAACTTTACAATCTAAAAGTCTGAGCGGGTTTTTATCAAAACGATTTTGACAATCTTCACACAAATCATTTAAGTAAGGTTTGATTACCGATTTCAATTTTTCTTTAAATTCTGCGCGGCATTTTGGACATCCAAGAGAATTAATTTCAACATCTAAATCATTTAACCCAAGAGATTTTAGGAAATTTACAGCCATCAATATAACTTCAGCATCTGCTGTCGGTTGTTTAATTCCAAACATTTCAACACCAATTTGATTGAATTGGCGCTGACGTCCTGCTTGAGGTCTTTCGTAACGAAACATAGGACCTTTATACCAGAGTTTTACAGGAGCCGGAAGCCTTGACATTCCATTTTCGATGTATGAGCGTACTACGCCGGCTGTATTTTCAGGTCTTAACGTTATAGAACGATCACTTTTTTCAAAAGTGTACATTTCTTTATTAACAATATCTGTTGTATCACCAACACCGCGCGAAAAAAGTTCAGTTGTTTCAATGATGGGTGTTCTTATTTCTTTAAACCCGTATTGAGTAAAAATTTTTTTTGCATTTTCTTCTACAAATTGCCACATATTAACATCTTGCGGAAGAATATCTTTAGTTCCTTTAAGAGTTTTTATAATGTTTGCCATAAAAAAATTATATGATTTAAAAGAATAAAGTCAAAGGTAAAAATATTATTGTTTTAAATATATATTTCAAAAATTTCTAAAACCTGATTATCTTCTTAAGTGTGATGTATTACTTCATAGTATTATACAAAATAATACAAGAAAATTACTTGTATGCAAGATAAATCAATAAATTATTAAAAAATAATTTCAGCTAATATAAAGAAACTAAGACAGGGCAATGGTTTATCTCAAGAAAAATTTGCAGAAATTATCGGTTGTTCCAGAGAATATGTGAGCAGATTGGAAAATAATAAGGAAAAAATAAGTTTAGCAATGTTATTAAATATAGCTAAGTTATTCAATATTACCCCTCAAAAATTTTTTAATTTGTAGTTAGAATAAAATAGCTTTGTATTATAATAAATAAAAAAAGGAGTATATTATGAAGCTATTACATACAATGATAAGAGTTAAAGATATAGAAAAAAGTTTGGATTTTTATACCAAACTATTTGATATGGAAGTTGTTGAAAAACGCAGACTGGATGATTGTTGGCTTTATTTTTTAGAAGATAAACAATCAGGTTTTCAAATAGAATTAACGTACAATGATGAAACACCGAAAGATGGATATAATATAGGTTCAGGATTCGGGCATTTTGCTTTTGGTGTAAGTTCTTTAGAAGATTTTACTAAAAAATTGAAAGAAAACAAATATGAATATTTATATGAGCCTTTTGACTTAACGGGTAAGGGTTCTATGATAGCATTTGTTAAAGATCCTGACGGTTATGAAATTGAACTTATTGAAAAAGTTCAGTGGTAAATTTAAAACTTTACATATATTAATTTATTTACATCAAGGGTTTTGCATTGTATTATTATATAAACATAGTATGAAAACAGACCTTTGCGGAGGATAAATTGACTGAAAGATTTTATATAAAAGGCGGAACACCATTACGTGGTGAAGTTTCTATAGGCGGAGCTAAAAACTCTGTTCTAAAACTTATGGCAGCAGCATTGTTAGCAAAAGGTGCAACTAAAATTTACAATGTGCCGGATTTGACTGACGTTGATATTATGCTTAAAGTTATTGAGCAATTAGGTGCTAAAATTGATTATAACAAAGAAGAAAAAGCTGTTACAATAGATGCATCAAATCTTACAGGTGTTACAGCAAGTTATGAACTTGTTAGTAAAATGAGAGCATCTTTTGTTGTACTTGGTGCATTGATTTCACGCTGTAAAGAAGCAAAAGTTGCTATGCCGGGAGGCTGTGCAATTGGTGAAAGACGCGTTGATTTTCATATAAGAGGATTTGAAACATTAGGCGCCAAAATCAAGATAGAAAACGGTTATGTAATTGCAAAAGCAAGCAAATTGACCGGTGCTGATATTTATCTTGATATTCCGTCTGTTGGCGCAACAGAAAATATTATGCTTGCTTCAGTAATGGCTGAAGGTTCAACACGTATCCAAAATGCTGCCCAAGAGCCGGAAATAGTTGATTTGGCAAACTTTTTGAATACAATGGGTGCTGATATTAACGGTGCAGGCACATCTGAAATTATTATTAATGGTGTAAAACAAAATGATTTACATCCTATAGAATACACTACAATTCCTGACAGAATTGAAGCAGGAACTTATATGACAGCGATTATTGCAACTCGCGGAAAAGGTATTATTAAAGATATTTATCCTGCTCATTTAACATTTTTTACTGACAAATTATTAAAAATGGGTGCGAATATTAAATTATTAGATCCGACTTCTATGGAAGTAAGCTGTAAAAACAGATTGAACTCTATTAATTTTATAACTCAACCATATCCGGGATTTCCGACAGATTTGCAGTCAATGGCAATGACACTTTTGACAACCGCAAACGGTGTTGGAATTATTACAGAAAGCTTGTACGAAAACAGATTTATGCAGGTGCCTGATTTGAACAGAATGGGAGCAGATATTCATCAAGACAGAAACCATGCAATTATTAAAGGTGTTAAAAAACTTTCCGGTACAACATTAACCGCAAGTGATTTGAGAGCGGGTGCTTCTTTAGTTGTTGCAGCTTTAATGGCAGAGGGTGAATCTGTAGTTGAAAAATTACATCATATAGATAGAGGATACGAAAATTTTGAAACTAAGTT
>CADBQQ010000105.1 GCA_902796825.1 uncultured bacterium | reverse complement strand
CTAACGAAACTATTATACCAATTACTCAGCTAATACGATTAATAATATTTCCATGTTAATAATTTCTTCATTAATTTTTGTAAAGATGGTTGATTTTGAGTATAATATTTATATGGGGATAATCGGAAGAAATTTTTATAACAGAAATACTTTAGAAGTTGCAAAAGATTTGTTGGGTTGTAAGCTTTGCAGGTTTACTGAAAACGGAATTCAAGAGGGGGTTATTGTTGAAACAGAAGCATACACACATGATGATCCCGCATGTCATGCTTATAGTGGTAAAACTCCAAGATCGATTACTTTATTTAAAAAATCCGGATTGGCTTATGTTTATTTTATTTACGGTATGTATCATTGTTTTAATGTTACAACTGAACCTGAGGGGATTGCCGGAGCGGTTTTAATAAGGGCGCTTGAGCCGCTTAATATAAAAGATACAAATGGTCCCGCAAAACTTTGCCGTGCTATGAATATTACAAAAGAATTGAATGAAGTTGATTTAACCTGTAAGAAATCCGGCCTTTGGATTGAAGAATTTAAGCATTTTGATAATTCAGAAATCATTACCACGACAAGAATAGGGATAAAACAGGCGGCGGATTATCCGTGGCGATTTTATGTTAAAGGAAATAAATTTATATCAAAACCTTAGTTTTCTTTTATCAAGTTTGTAATTGCTGCTGCAATAAGCAAACAAATTGCACCTATAAAGAACGAATATTCGTAATGGTGGTTTGAGCCTCCGTCAATTATGGCAGAATTTATCAGCCATCCAACCAGAGTGCATACAAATACTTGAGGTCCGGCTATAAAAATATTAAATATCCCCATAACAGAGCCTTCTGTACCCGGTTTTATATAGCGGGAAAGCATTGCGAAAGGTAAAGCACATACGCTAGCCCAACCGATACCCGAAAGAGCCATAAAACACAGAACTGTAATAGGATTAGCCTTAAAAAATGCAAGTCCTAAATATGCTATAACCATTGATAACAGTGAAATAATGTGAACTTTTTTATTACCGTATTTTTTTGCAAGTGTCCCTATTGGAACTGCAACTAAAAAGCAAATAAGGTTAAATATGGCCAAACCTATTAGTGCATAATTTTGTGCATTATCTTTTAAGGTTTGTTCAACTATAGCGGATGTAGAGTCAGGAATTCCGTATACATTGTGGATTGCAAATGCTGTGAAATAAATTAATAGACACATCATGCCAATCCATGTGAAAAATTGCATTGTACAAATTTTCTTTACTTCCGGCGAAAGCAGGAAGAATTCTTTTAAGGATTGCCAAAAACTTTGTTTTTCTTCTGTTTTTTCTTCGGCTGCAGATTTAACAGAACTTTTTTCTTTTATTTTAATGCAAGTCCAGAGCATAGCCAGTACAAATGCTAAACCTGCCATAGTAAATTGTGCTTGAATGGACATTTGATAATGAAAGAAAAAGTTTAGTGCCGGAGCTATAGCCATAGCAATAACTGAACCCAAACCTATAGCAAGGCTTATGTATGAATTTGCTTCAGCATGTTGTTCGTTTGGCAAAACATCCGGAATTAATGATCTGTACGGCCCTTGAGCAATATTTATGCATGCATCAATTACCCAAATCATTATTGCTGCAATTAGCAATCCGCCCCATGCAGGCATATTAAAATGGAAAAATTTACTTATCATATCCGAAATACCGGCAGAATGTGGGAACATCCATAGAGCAATTGCTGTGATTATTGCACCGCCAAGCAAGTAGGGTCTTCGTCTGCCAAAACGCGATTTTGTATTATCACTCAAAACTCCAATAATCGGTTGTACTACCATTCCTGAAAACGGACCGGCAAGCCAGATTAAACTGTATAATAATGGCGATGCCCCAAGACTTGAGGTTACAGGCTCAGCCAGTGCAATTCTCATTTGCCATGCAAATTGCAGCCCTAAAAAGCCGAGTGCAAGATTTAAAAAATTAATAGTAGTGAACCGTTTTAATTCTGTGTTATCGCTCATATAAACTCCTGTTTTTGTATATTATTTTGTATTCAAATCGAGGCTAAAAATATCTTATTTTTTTCTTTTTAATGCCGCGTCAACCAATCCCTTGAATAAAGGGTGAGGTCTGTCCGGCCTTGATTTGAATTCCGGATGGAATTGGCAAGCGACAAACCAGTCAAGTTGCGGCAATTCAACAATTTCAGTGAGCATTCCGTCAGGAGACATCCCTGAAAATACCAAACCTGCATCTGAAAGAGTTTGAATATATTCGGTATTAACTTCATATCTATGTCTATGACGTTCTGAAACAATTTCTTTGCCGTAAGCTTTGCGGGCTTTTGTTCCTTCTTTTAAATGGCAGTCATAAGCTCCAAGCCTCATTGTTCCGCCAAAACCTTTTACGTGTTTTTGTTCAAGCATCATATCTACAACCGGATGTTCGGGATTTTCGTCAAATTCGGTTGAATTGGCATTTTTCAATCCTGCAACATTGCGGGCATATTCAATAACAGTACATTGCAAGCCTAAACATAATCCCAAAAACGGCAAATTGTTTTCTCTTGCATATCGAATAACGTTTAATTTCCCTTGAATTCCTCTTACTCCAAAACCACCAGGAACCACAACAGCATCTATATCAGAAAGTTGTTGTTTGCAAATTTTATAATCTATGCAATCTTCGGAATTTATCCATTTAATTTCAACGGAAGCTGAATTTGCGTAACCTGCGTGTTTTAGGGATTCTACTACAGAGATGTATGCATCCGAAAGTTTTGTATATTTTCCTGCAATACCTATTTTTATAGATTTTTCAGGATTTTTTATTTTGCTTACAAGTTTTTCCCACGAGGTTAGATTTGGCTTTTTGTCTTTTACTCCTAACATTTTCAAAGCAACTGAGCAAAGTCCTTGAGCTTCAAGAGCAAGCGGTACTTCATAAATTGTTTTCATGTCTTTGCATTCGATAACAGCTTCTTTTGGAACTGAACAGAATAGCGCAAGTTTTTCTTTTTCTGTTTTTGGTAAAGATTTTGATGTCCTGCAAACAAGTATTTCAGGCTGAATACCGTAACTTCTCAAAACATTTACGCTGTGTTGAGACGGTTTTGTTTTCAATTCTCCTGATGTTGGCAGGTACGGCAGCAAAGTGCAGTGAATTGATATAGAATTTCCATAACCTGCTTCGGCTTTGAATTGTCTTATTGCTTCAATAAACGGTAAACTTTCAATATCGCCTATTGTTCCGCCGATTTCAAGTATGTGAAAATCAGGATTAAACTGTTTTGCGGCTCCTACAATTCTTGATTTAATTTCGTTAGTTATATGCGGGATTACCTGAACTGTTGCGCCCAAATAATCACCGCGTCGTTCTTTTTCAATAACTTTCTGGTATACGCTTCCAGAAGTTACATTGTTATAATGCCCCAGATTAGTATCTGTAAACCTTTCATAGTGTCCCAAGTCAAGATCTGTTTCAGCGCCGTCATCGGTTACAAATACTTCGCCGTGTTGAAACGGACTCATTGTTCCCGGATCAACGTTTATGTACGGGTCAAATTTTTGGTTTATAACAGAAAACCCTCTTGCTCTGAGTAACCTTCCTAAAGATGCGGCAACAATCCCCTTCCCTAAAGAACTTACAACACCGCCTGTAACAAATATGTATTTTGTCATTATTTACCTTTCAAAATGATGGTCTGAAAATTTAGTTGTTTTTATTAATTAATTTTTGGAACTTTAAAAAATCCGTTTTCTTCTTCCGGAGCGTTAGCCATTAAAGCTTCTTTTGAAATTTCCTGATTAGGAATATCTTCTCTGGTTACATTTACGAAATCTACAACTTGAGTCATCGGTTTAACGTTTGTTGTATCAACTTCATTCATCTGATCAACGTATTTCAATACATCTCCAAGTTGTTTTGTATAAAGTTCTTTTTCTTCTTCTGTAAGGCTAAGTCTTGCCAATTTTGCAACATGCTCAACATCTTTTATTGTAATCATTTTTTGCTCCTTAAAAACTATATTTTAATCATATCATAAACATCTTTGTATAATAAAAATTTATTAACGAAATTTAAAAATTTAGAAATAATACTTGTTTTGTGTTAATATGTTTTAATAAGAGGGGTTAAGATAATTGACTGTAAAGACATCTGAACTTGAAAAACTTGAAGATTTAATTCTTTCTTATAAAAAAGAGGAGGACACAAGGAAAAAGCATGTCCTTTATTTAAATCTGATTGAAGCTTCTATGAAGCTTGTCAAAAAAATTGTTTCAGGTGTTTACCCGCTTCCTGTATCTACTACAAAAGAGGATCTTATACAGGTTGGAGCTGTAGGTGTTTTGAGGGCAATTGATACTTATAAAGTTGAAGAAAAGGGAAGTTTTAAAACTTATGCAAGCAAGTTTATCAAAGGAAAAATTCTTCACTATCTTAGGGATAAAGCCAATTTGGTACGCCCACCAAGAGAAACTGTAGAGAATATTAATAAAGTTAAACAGGCTGTTAAAGATTTGTATCCTGACAATTCCGAGAATCCGTCTGCCGTTGAAATCTCTAAATATATTGGTATGCCGGAAGATAAGGTTCGGGAAATTTTAAATATAGAACTTTTAAAAAACATGGTTTCTTTAGACCAAAGTGTATTTTCAAATGACGGTGTAGAAACGTTGTTGGATAGAATTCAGCAGGATAAAGATGAAAGTTTTGAAGAAACTTTTGAGAATAAAAAAATGATAGAGTTCGGATTATCAAAGCTTTCGGAGCCGGATAAAACAATTGTTACAAAATACTATTTGCATGAAGTTCCGAGAAAAGAATTGGCAAAAGAATTCAATGTTTCT
>CADBQQ010000104.1 GCA_902796825.1 uncultured bacterium | reverse complement strand
TGCAAAAATTCCGATTGTAGATAAGTTGCATATAGAAACAATTTTACCTTTTATATATACACTTTGCGGCTATAGGGCAGGAAAGAGCGATTAAAAAGTTGAAAAATTTTTGTATGTCAGTATTGAGCAATAAACGGGTCTCGCGCATTTTGCTTTTGCGGCATTACGCCGCAAGCAAAATAGGCTTCGCCCTCTGCTCGCAGGTCGCTCGAACTTCGAGTTGTGCTATGCACAACGGAGTTCTCATCACTATTACCATACAATAAAAGAGTTTGGTCTTTAGACCAAACTCTTTTATTAGCGGGCAACGAGACTCGAACTCGCGATCTTCTGCTTGGGAAGCAGACATTCTACCACTGAACTATGCCCGCAATATTTATACAATCTCCTTATTTCTAAAATGTTCTTCTTGAACTATAGAAATTATTTTGTTCAAAAATGATTTATATCTTGCTCTTACAGCTTCGCCTGACAAAACAATATCTGCTTGTTGTTTGCAAGGGCGGATATAAATTTCGGCTTTTTCTGATGCGTTTTTATATACAGAATCTGCGCCATCTCCCAAATCTCTTTCTTGGGCGCGTATGTAAAATCTCTCTTTTTGAACGTGATGTCTTACATCTACATAAATTTTGAAATCAAAAGCATCTTTAATTTTTTCGGTTAATGTAAACAAGCCCTCAGAAATAATTATTTTTGAGGGTTGAGCAAGAGTATGGTTGTCATATCTGATAGCTGTGCCTGACATGTCATATTTTGGCAGGTAAACAGATTTTCCTGACAATAATTGTTTTATATGTTCGCTCATCAATTCTAATTCCAAAGCTTGCGGAACATCTAAATCATAATGCTTTGCAAATTCTGCAAAGCTACCTGCTGCTTTTACCATTTCTGAACGATCATAATAATAATCATCAGTGTTTACTCTTGTAATTACATTTTCAAGTTCAAATTCTGTAGCAAAGGATTTTATTGTATCAATAATATCAAGAGTGATAGTTGATTTCCCGCTTGCGGTTTCACCTGCTATACCGATTGATGCAGAACGTGAAACATGACCTGTTAAAAATTGCGCTAATTTTGAAATAATTTGAGGTCTGTAATTTAATAAAATCGACCCTTCGGATTTCATTTCTTCTTCAAATATTTTCTTTAAACGGATTTCAACTTCTTCTACTTTATTGATTGGAACGGAAACATACATCTTTTTTGACTTGATTTCAGTTTCCTTAGAATTTGCATTGCGCAATGAATTTAACATTTTATTCCTTTACTACTTCCATAGTTTTCACTACTATAACAGAATAAAATCCAAAAGAAAATATTTTTTGTCAAAATGTTAAAAAGAGTAAATATAAAATTTAACTCTCAAGTTGTTTAAGCTGGCGAAGTTTTGTATTAATTTCGTTCATAAGGCTTATATTATCTGTTTGGCGGGCATATTTTTGTGCTTTTTGAAGCAGTTTTTGAGCTTTTGCAGGATTGTTAAATTCCACCATTATATCGGCCGCAGCTATGTAATTCTGTGCGGTTTTTACAGGAGATTCCGCTTTTGTATAATCTTTTACGGCAGAAGAAAACGCGTTTAAAGCTTCTTTTGGTTCTTCAAATTTTACGTAAGCTTTGCCTGTATTGGAGGCTACAAATCCGCGTAAATTGTAATTTTTGGTTTCATTAGCAATGTCTTGTGCTGTTTCGTAATAATCAAAAGCTTCTTTTTCATACATATCGGAATAAATATTTCCGATTTTTGTTAAGGATGCGGATTGTGCCGGAAGATTTTCGGCTTCTCCGGCATGGGAAATTGTGCTAACGTAATGGTCAAGCGCGGGATTTATCTGGTTTACATCATCATAAATCTGTGCCATTGAATAGTGCGCTTTGGTTTTTACATTTTCGTCAGTTGTTAATTTTATGGATTGATTGTAGCTTTTCAATGCTTGGACTATGTAATCGTGGTCATCATATATTTTTCCGACTTCGTAATAAATTTTGCTTGATGTTTCGGTGTCGTCAAGTTCGTTGGCTCTGTTTAATGCTTTTTCAAAAAGTCGGATTGCGTTTTCGGGGTCTTTTGCATAGGCATATTTTTTTGCTTGAATAAACATTGATTTTAATTGTTTGTCTTGCGGAATATTTACGGTTGCAACGCTTATCGGGATTACGTTCGGGGTTTGCTCTGTAACTGAAACTGCTTCAGGTTCAGATACAACCTGAACATCTTCTCTTGGCGCGGTTTGGCTCGTAGTTCCGTCGGGGAATTTTACTAAAAATCTTTCGTTGACATCATTTTCATCATAATGGAAGTCAATTTTTTGTAAAAATAAAGTATCAACCCAGTTTTCTACAACTTTTGATTCTTTTTTTAATGTTGTTGAAATGTGGTTGTCTAAGATGGAAGCGGCATTTTTTAAGTTTGATTTAACAAGTTTTTCGTTAGGATTTTCTTTATTAACTTGTTTGTTTATTAAATCGAGATAGCCATTAATTTCTTCTTCCATTTCGGCAGGGGTTCCGATAGCTATGGCTGTGTTTTTGAAATCTTTTAGAATTTGAGCAATATTAATTTTACTGTCAAGCCTTTTTTGTTCAAGACTTGATTGGGTGTTGATTTCGGTTGTATTTGTGCGTGGTTTGTTTATATTAACGTTGTTGTACGCTGTTGGCGGGAGGTTGAATTTTTTTTCATAGACAGGGGTTTTCTGCTGTGGTTCAACGTATTGGAGTCCTTTGCTTTTTGAATTTTGTCCGGCTTCTTCTTCACGGCGCGCGTTAGCGGCGGAAGATTTTTCTTCTTCCTCATCGCGTCTATTAATACGTCGTCCGTCGGGATTTACGTATGGTCTTTGGTATATGTTGTTTAAACTCAATCCCATAATCTTCTACCTTGCCTTCTAAGTCTGATAGTATATATTTAACATATTTCAGGGTTTTGGACTTCATACTTTTGTATGATTTTTGTCATGTTTTGTTTAAGTTTTTTTTGTTGAAAGTCAAGATATATTTAATATAAAAGACGGCGCGATTTGCCCTTGCGGGCAAAAATCGCGCCAAATGATTGTTATATAGAGTTGGTTCTACCTAGCTCGCATTAAATA
>CADBQQ010000103.1 GCA_902796825.1 uncultured bacterium | reverse complement strand
GTCATTTTTGTATGAATTATGCGTAAATGAGTACTCATTAAAGGATTTAAAAGATAACGTGCGTCTTAAATTGAAAACCCGTACAAATTGGCGAGATCATGAACCACTTTTGTTAAATGTTGGTTAACAGAAACTTTTACCCACGTTGATAAATTTCCTGTATTTTCAGTACCGTTTGCGCAATCGTATATATATTTGTCACCATTTGAAAATTCTTTGCCTCTGTAATATGGAGTTTCAATTAATTTTTGACACATACCTCTAAATTGACCAAACCCCCTTGAATCTCGACCTCTTACGGCTGTTCCTCTGTCAATATACCAATTTTCATTTAAAGTATATCTTAATTTGGCATAAGGTTTTACCAAACGCATGTCTAATTCAACGAACTCTTTTGAATTTATATTGTAATCACCGAATGCTGGTAACCTATAGCTGTCAACGAAAGAATTATAACATTTTTTATACAGTAGCCACTCTAAGCGCTTTGCATTATTTTGATCTGCATTTTTTGGGAATGAACCTCCACAAATAGCAAAAGAACGCCATAGATTGATTTCTTTTAAAGTTTTTAAATTCGAAATGAGAAAATCAAAAAATTGTTCAAATTGACCACTAAAGGGCAAATCTTCAAAATCTACAAGAAGATCAACATTGGATTTATGTAACTCAATTTTTGAAAGAAATGATGCTATATTCTCGTTAATTCCGTCTGCTATGAAAGAAGATTTTAGACGCAAGCAAATCCCCCTTTTATCTAAATGAGCTATTTGTTTGATAGCTTCAATTGTCTCTTCTTTTGCATCAAGCGTTATGACAGGTGTAACTTCACAACTTTCCGACCGGTATAATTCAAATATTTTTGGTATATATGCAATGTGTTCTGAATCTTGAAGAATAAGAGGTGTAACATCAATCAGACACTGTGCGCTTCCCCATTTTTTCTTAAGTCTGCTTCCTAAATGTTGAATGTGCTCGTCTATGGTTTTTGACTGTTTACGATTTTCAAAATCAAATCCTATTGGTGGGATTTCAAAAAGAGGTACGATATTCTTTTTAATTTCAGGTGTTAACTCAGATAATGCTTGGTATTCTCCTTGTTTCCATTTAAGGATTGGAATGTATGTGCTATGATTAATCATATTTTTATCCTTTCTGTAGTGTTATAACATGCATGTTATAACACTATATGAAAAATTTTTCAATTTTTTAGAATATTTTTTAATATAATGTTACAATTTATGCGACTTGTTAAATAATATTTTATATATAAGTTACATTTTATACGACTTGTTAAATAAAATCAGTCTTACATCTCTAAATTCATACTAGATATTAGTTGTAAACAAATGTCATTATAAGATTTATCATATTTGAACATATGCTCTGTCACATGCTGTGCCAAGTTTTGTTTCATTTGGGAGTGGTTTATTGATCGGCGGAGGCGGGAGTAGAAAACTTTTATCCGCAAAGATTCTTCTTTTGTGTGCGGAAGTTTCTTTCGTTTTGTCTTTAGTGGTTTATCGACTACAAAAAGGTCATCATCATACAGATAAAAATAAACAGGTATATCGTAAAACCTCCGCATCTTCGGAATTCTTGGCTCGCGTTCAAAGTGTGTTTTAAGAGCGTTCAACTGGCGTTCAAAAATCATCTGTCGAAAATGTTTATAAAAATTCTGCACAGTAGCATCCGCAATATCCAAAAGAAAACTCGCCTGTTTCGACTTCACCCCGGCACAAAAACACTTTGTTATCATCTCAATTTTTTCCTGTGAATGAAACTTAAAGCAAAACGGCAGTGGTAAATTTCGCTCGGCTTTGTATGAATAAATTCCGCCAACTAAATTTAATTGTCCGTCCTCAACTAATTCCTGTAAGATATCTTTTACCCCCTCTCCCAGAATCGATTCAATATCTTCAAGCCTAAATGTTTCAAGCCTTTTCGCGAGTTTCAAAATTTTATTTTTCATTCAAAATCCCCTCCATAACCGTCAGAGTAATCGTTTTCAAATTGTTCATTTCGGCAACGTTTTCAGCCTTATTTAAAAATTT
>CADBQQ010000102.1 GCA_902796825.1 uncultured bacterium | reverse complement strand
TTTAATGCGAGCTAGGTAGAACCAACTCTATATAACAATCATTTGGCGCGATTTTTGCCCGCAAGGGCAAATCGCGCCGTCTTTTTATCAAAAAAAATTTACTATACTTTTCTTTATTATCATGCTATTCTTTTGTCATAGGATTTGGGATGAGTATGAAAAAAGAGTGGATTGTTGATGATAAAAATTTGCAGGAAAAGTCTTTATTAAAAAGGCTCTTAATCGCACGCGGAATAAAAACAGATGAAGAAATGTACGAATTTCTTAACCCATTAGAGATGAAAATTACTTCTCCTGATGTTTTTACCGATATGCCAAAAGTCACAGACCGACTGGAAAATGCCATTAATGAAAAAGAAACTATCGTTATATACGGCGATTTCGACGCAGACGGTGTGACTTCAACTTCAATTTTATACAAAACCCTCACCCATCTTGGTGCAAACGTTCATTATTTCATCCCGAACCGCGAAACAGAAGGTCACGGTTTTGACAACAAAGCCCTGATAAAACTAATGACAACTGTTAAGCCAAAAGTCATAATTTCTGTTGATTGCGGAATTTCGGATGTTGAAGCTGTAAAATTCGTAAATAGTTTCAAAACAATTGATGTAATAATTACTGACCACCACGAAGCTCCTGAAATTTTGCCGGAAGCCTTTGCAATAATAAATCCTAAAGCACAAAATTCTTTATCCGAAACACTCAGCGCAAAACAAATCGAACATTTGACTTACCTTGCCGGCTGCGGTGTAGCATTCAAAGTCGCACAAGCACTATTAACAAGGTTTAACAAAACTGATTTTATTTATGAAATTTTACCGTTTGTTGCCGTTGGAACTATCTCAGATATTGTACCGCTTTTGGGGGAAAACAGATACTTTGTGAAAAAAGGTTTAGAACTGATTTCTCAAGGAAAGCATTTCGGTTTAAAAACTCTTTTAGAAAGTGCAGGATATAACGTAGAAAACGGCATAACCTCCGAACAAATAGCTTTCGGAGTTGCTCCGAGAATAAATGCCTCCGGCAGGCTTGATACTGTTGAATCCGCCTTGAAAGTTTTAATTTCTGACAACCCGCAAGAAATTCAGATGGCAATAACAACTCTAAACGAATTAAACAAAGTTCGACAAAGGTTATGTCAGGAAATCTTTGAACAAGCAGACGAAATTCTCCAAAAAGAGGGAAACAAAAACCCTGCCATTATTCTGGCAAATCCTGAATGGCACGTAGGGATTATTGGAATTGTAGCTTCAAAACTTGTTGAAAAATACTACAAACCAACATTTTTAATGACTTATGACAAAGAAAAAGGTCAATACAGGTGTTCGGCAAGAAGCATTGAGGGTGTACCTTTATATGATGTTTTAAAAGATAATGAAGCATTATTTGACGGTTTTGGCGGGCATACAATGGCGGCCGGTTTAAGTTTCAGCGAAGAAAAATCTTCCTTTGATACAGTAAAAAAATCCCTGAATGAAACCGTTCAAACATACGTTTCAACAATGGATTTAAAACCTTTTATCAAAATTGATGCAAAACTTGAACCGGAAGAAGTGACGATAAATCTTATAAATGAAATTTCAAAAATGGAACCATTCGGGGCAATGAATCCTAATCCTATTTTTGAAACGGATAATTTTACCGTCAAACAAAAAAGACTTATGGGAAGTGATAATTCACATTTACGTCTTACTCTAGAAAAAGATGCACACGAAATGACAGCCGTGTGGTGGAGTGTCGGCAACATAAATGTCAATCCCGGTGATATGGCAGATGTCGCTTATTACCCTCAAATCAATGAATATAACGGAAATGTATCTGTTCAATTAATTGTTCAGGATATTCACTCAAATTCTCTCGATCAGGAAAATATAATACAACCTAAATACAAAATTTATGATAATCGCACTAAAACAGACATTTTGCCTAATGTTAACGATTATTTAAAGACAACAAAATTAAATATAAAAGTATTTGCAGAAAGTAAGTATATTTTAGATACATTAAAACCGTATTCCGAAATTAGTTCAAAAACCTTTACCAGAGCGAATATTCAACCATGTGACGTTGTAATGTTCTTCGATTATCCTGCCGATAAAAAAACTTTAGAAAAAATACTTGAACAAGCACAGCCAAAAGGTTTGCATTTTATGAATTATGAGCCTAAAATGCTTGATGAAAACGAGTTTATAAAGACATTTACAGGTATGATTCGTTATTGCGCACATAACGGAGGAAAATTTGAACTTGTAAGATGCGCAAGTTTTTTGGATAAATCTGTCGAAGTTATAAAAAAACTTCTTGAACTTTGCGCTGAAATCGGATTTATAAGTATAACAGAAAAACAGGATACATTTTATAAAATTGAAATTCTCAAAACAACCGATATAAATACAATATTAAACCATCAAAAATATAGTGAAATTTATGCGTTAATGGAAGAATGCGAAAATTTCCAAAACAGTTTATTAGAGGATGACTTAAACAAACTGTTAAATTAAACTCTGCCGTATATATCTTCGTAACGTTTTATATCATCTTCCGAGAGAATTTCGCCCATTTGAACTTCTATAATTTCTAAATCTTCTTTAAACGGGTTTTGCAGTGAGTGTATAGCTTTTACAGGAATATCAATACTATGACCTGCACTTAGAATTTTTTCTTCACCTTCAAGAATAACTTTTGCAGTGCCTGAAAGAACAACCCAGTGTTCACTGCGGTGTTCATGAGATTGGAGTGAAAGTCTTTGATTAACATTTACGTGGATGATTTTTGTTTTAAAGTTTTTACCTTCGGCAATAACTGTATAATATCCCCACGGACGTTTATCAGTGTAGTATTTATGCTCTCCAAAATTTTGACCTGAATTCTGAGACATCTTTATCCCTCTTTTTATATTGAATATTCTAACATAAAAATCTTTTAGGGTAAAGATATCGGATTTTATTTTTTTATACAAAGGTTATAAGGTGGACCATAAGATATTATACTCTGTGTCAAATTAATAATCATCTGATTATGGTCTTAATTTTATTGATTGAATTGTTTTAATTTTGATAGGCAAAATTATGATTGATATTAAAAAACTTTTCGGAAAAAGGGTTAAAGAATTACGAATAAAAAAGGGGCTTACGCAAGAGAAGCTTGCTGAAATGATTGACATTGGCGAAAGGAATTTGAGTAAAATTGAATGTGGCAATTGTTTTGTAAAAGCTGAAACTATTGCAAAATTATTGAATGCTTTAGAAGTTAATTCGACAGAATTGTTCGATTTTTCAACATATCAAAATAAAAATTTATTAAAAGAAAAATTAATAGAAGCTATTAATAATGATACGATTGACATTGATTTATTATATCGAATATACCGTTCTATAAAAATTTAAATATACATTAAATATTGTAAATTTCTTTTCATTCACTGCAAAATGGTTTAGAATGTTGATTATTAAAATCTGGAGGATAATATTTATGAAAAACATTTCTAAAATTTTTGCATTTTCAATCTGCACAGTACTTATAACAGCAGGAATTGCAAGTGCTGAAACAACAAAATTTACACCTTTAAATTTTGATGAAAGTAACGCTATTCAAGCACCTGCAACAACAACATCAAAAACAGTTTCGGGAGTAACGGCAAAAGGTACTGATATGCTTGACCCTAGTCAGGTAACGGGTGGTGCTAAAATGCAGAGTGCTATTTTGCAAATAGATAACGCGCAGGTTGAAGTAAGAAATAAATTATTAAATTACAGAACAAACTATGCTGATATAGATTCGCGTTACCAAACAATAAAAACAGAAAGAAAAGCAGCAAAAAAACAGATATCTCAAGCGGAAAAGAAAATTCGAAATCTTGAAAGAGCAAAAAACAGAATTCGTAAGAATTTTGAAAGAAAATCTAATATCTAGTTGAATAGAGGATTATAGAGAGTATGGCGCGAAATTTTTTCAAAATTTCGCGCCATTTTTATAAAAATAAATTACCTACTTGATTTTAAAAAATGTTTATAGTAGATTTGTTCATGCGCAAGCTTTAACATTTTTACGGGCTGCTAGCTCAGGTGGTTAGAGCACTCTGCCGAGAAAAACGATTGAGTATCGTTTTTCGAGAGGCCTGATAAGGGTCTCAAATGCTCGAGTTGAAAATTGAATAATATTTATGCTAGTATGAAATAGCATTTGATATGGGCTGCTAGCTCAGGTGGTTAGAGCACTCTGCCGCAGCAAAAGGTGACTAAATGTCACGTTTTGCAAGAGGCCTGATAAGGGTTTCAAATGCAAAG
>CADBQQ010000101.1 GCA_902796825.1 uncultured bacterium | reverse complement strand
TATTTTAGAATCAATTGAAAAATTAACTTTATTAGAAGCTGCTGAATTAGTTAAAGCTATGGAAGAAAAATTCGGCGTATCTGCTGCGGCTCCTGTAGCTGTTGCTGCTGCTCCTGCTGCCGGTGCAGCTCCTGCTGCTGAAGATCCGGATGCTGAAGTATCTGTAGTATTGGCTTCTTTCCCTGCTGATAAGAAAATCGCTGTATTGAAAGAAGTTAGAACTATTACTGGTTTAGGCTTGAAAGAAGCTAAAGATCTTGTTGAAGCTGCTCCTAACGCTGTTAAAGAAGGTCTTAAAAAAGCTGAAGCTGAAGAAATTAAGAAAACTCTTGAAGCAGCCGGTGCTGTTGTTGAAATCAAGTAGTTTGATTTTAATTGAAAAATATGATATTATAAACGGGCAACTATCAATAAGTTGTCCGTTTTATATTTGAGGTTTTTATTATGAATATGACTTTTTTTTATATTGCAATTTTGCTTATGGCTCTTGTTATAATGCGTGAAATATTGAAAAATAAGTATAACGTTGATTTTGATAAAATTGATATTTCAAAAATATTTTCAGGAGTGATTGTTTCAAAGGCTCCTGTAAAAAAGATTGCAAAGACAAATTCTTTTCAGATTAATAAGAAAACGGGTTCTCGTTCTTTGACAATGCTGGACTCCGGAATTAATAAAGCAACAGTAATGGCGACCTTGCGCCAGATTACAGGCATTGATTATGCTTCTGCAAAGCAGATTGTATATTCTACCCCAAAAACTTTTATGATTAATATATCTGATAAAGAGGCCGATTTAACAAAGCAGGCTTTGGAATTTGTCGGGGCAAAAATAGAGATAAAATAAAAGAACTGCGCCGTAATTTTCAAAATTCTGAAATAAAAAGTAAGTTGGGCTGAAAGCCCAACTTAAAATAAATCTCTATACTGTTAATACAAATCCGCCTTTATCAGCGTTTTTGAGAGCTTCTCCATCAATTTTTGCTCTGAGGTTTTTGATGTATTTGTATACATAATCTCTTGGCAAATCTAAAAGTGTAGCTAAGTCTTTAGCGTAGACAACTTCGTTTTTATGAGAAGAAAAATAGTCAAAAACTTTTTGTTCGCGGTCTGTAAGAGATTTGTTGAAAACAACTCTTACTTCGTCTCTTAATTTTTCACCTGTTTTGGTTTGTTTAACGGCTTTTTTAGCTTTTTCAAGGGCCGGAGTTGATTTTTTAGTTGATTTAACTTTGTCTGATTTTTTTGTTTCTTTAATTTTCTTTGCTTTTTCGGCTTTTGAACCGATTTGCAAATTCTTTACAGAGAAAGGAGAAACATATATGTCTTTTTCCTTTTCGTAAGCTCTATTTGCAATTGCGCTGAGTTTTTCAGCCGGAGTATTCCAGCTTTGTTCGTCAGAAACAACCGGTTTGCCGTGTAAGACTATGTCAACAAGGTCATTTGTCGGTTTCTTTTCTTCAATTTTTTTCCCTAATCTGGCAGCAAACTCCTCTAACGTAATTTTTTCTAAAGAACTTCTCCATTGCTTAATCTCTTCCTTACTCAGGTATTCTGACATTCATTATCTCCTTAATAAACTATTCTTCTTACATTTTTAAATTTATCATAAAGCATGCTCCATGACTCAAAATGTTTCATAAAGTAAATTTTTATTTATTTTGTTTACAATCGCTTTAAAACTATTGATTTTTAGGAGTTCCCTGCGAAATTCAATTATTGTTGGTTTTCGAGGAGTCTTGTATTAATTTTTCCGAATTTTGCAGATAAATTGTCAATAAAATGCAGCAAATATAATTCAGGTTCAAGATCTTTCTGATCAAGATCTATAATTGCCCCCCAATCGCTTCTGCCGTGATGTGCAGCTATCATTTTTGCGACCATTTTAAAGCCTGCATTCATACATATACAAAAACCGTATTGAGAGTGCGAAATCCATTCTTCTCTAAAATTTGGTGCGTAGTCAATTAAACCTGTCTCAGTGTCAATTGTGTATTCAAAAATTTTGCCAAAATCATGTAATAAGCAGGCGGCATAAACATTATCCTTGTTTATTTTGCAACAAAAATGCCCCATGTTTAATTTCGCGAATTCTACACATTCTACCGTATGAACTAATAATCCGCCGACGTAATTGTGGTGCATAAGTTTAGCAGCAGGCATAATTTTAAATTTGTCTTTGTGCTGTTCAAATTGTTCAGAAACGAATGCTTTGAGTTTTTCATCTTCAATAAGGTTAATAAAAGATTGTAATTTTTCCCAATACTGCGTAATTTGAGTTGTATCAAGCCCTAATTTTGCTTCTTTTACAAGTTCAAGAGCAGAAACAAGACAGTTATTGAATTTTTCGTTAAATGTTGCAGAAACGATACGAACGAGATTGCCGGTGCGAAAGATTTTTGCATCAAATCTGTTTAAAGTTTCTTCCCATAGAATGCAGTTTAAAATCGAGTTATCTACAGTGTCTTTCAACTGCAATTTCCCCATTTTAGTTCCGGCTTTGGTGTCTCCTATTGAAAAAATAACTACTTCATAAACATCTTCTGTACTGAACATTATATATCCCTTCTTTATTAAAAGTTTACCACAAATAGATCCTGAAACAATACAAAATGAACCGATTGTCACCCTGAATTTATTTCAGGGTCTTGTTAGTTTTTATGTTATACTGTTTTCTCCAAGAGAGAAAACTTCCCAACCTAATGAGGAGGTTTCAGCGGCTTGTTTATAATAATTTTTAACAAGAATATGCTGTGTTTGTATCGGGGTATAATTTTTTGAGCGAAGATATTGTTCAAATTCTTCTGAATTGTTGACGTATTTTTTTTGTTTTATAAACGGGTAAAATCCTTTTTTCTTGGATGAAATTTCAGTTAGCATTGCGTTTATTATCACGTCATAATCCGTTTCATATCCGCTGTTTGCGGTGATATCAAGGATGTAATTCAGGTTGTCGCTTGTGGTTATTGAAAAATAATATAAAATTTTTCCTGATTCTTCTGTAAGATATCTGGTTTTGTAAAAATCCGTAAAACCTTGAAATGTTGGAGTCATGAATTCTTTAGGATTTCTTTCCAGTGATGGTTTGAATATTGTTTTAATTTCGTGATTATATAAATCGCAGATTGAATTTGCGTCTGAATTTTGAGCATAACGCCATCGGATATTTTCTTTATTTGTTGTAAAGTTCTCTATTTTCCATAGAGTTTCGGATGAACATTGTCTGAATCCGCACCCGTTTACAAACAGGTCTAAAAGTTCTTCGTGGCATTCATCAACTGTAACGTTAAAGGACAATGCGCCTTTAGCTCCGTATTTCTGCATGATAAATTCAACAAGCTGTTTGCCTATTTCATACATATTTTCTTTGAATATAAGTCGGGTAATATTTATTTTACTGTGATTTCCGGCTGTAGTTGTTACGGTTATTAATCCCAGAATTTCATTATTTTCAATTAAAATAAATGATTCCGATTTAAATTTTAGGGGCAGGGGCAAAATAGCATTGACAAAGCCAATTGGTTCTTCGAGTAATGATTTTGCTAATTTGTCATTGTCGTCTGTGCAAAGATAGGATATGAGTTTTTTTAATTTAGGATGATCGAAATACGTGAGTCTTCTGATTGTTGTCATAGTTACATTATAAAGCTTTTTAATGTATTAGGCAACTATGTAGCTGTTCCAAAAACCACAAGAGCGAAGAACATCAGTTCTTCGCTCTTGAAGTTTTAGAATATGTTAACGACTATTTAGAAGTTGTTAATACATATCTTGCAGCATCTGATGCAGGTTCTACTGTTGAATCATAGAATTTAACAGGGAAGATATCTGTCATGTGAGCTGCGTCGTTAGGTACTGTACAAGTTGAGTTAGCTGCTGCGTTTGCGCCGTTAGCATCACAAGAAACTTCTTTGTTAGGTAATGTAGCACCGTTTACGTCAATAAAACCGTAGCAAGGAGCCGATGAAGTACAACTTGTTGCAGTGTTAAGAAAAGCAAATAGAGAACCATCTGCTAATGTATAACCGATAACGGTATCGCCAGGAGCGGCTTGAGTACCTGCTGTAAAACCTACATTTGTAAGTCCGCTTGTTGTACTAGCCGGAATTGGCTTGTAATCACCTTTTGATGATTTAAGGGCTGCAACTTTTTCAACATATTGTTTACCTGATAATGTACCGTTCAAAATAGCACAAATTGTAGCATCTGTATCAGGATCATGAGCTGCAGCTTCGTGTTTGTTAACTGTTGTTGCACAAGAAACAGTTGCATCTGCATAGTTCATGTCATACTGTGCTTGACCCATCAATGCAGCTTGGTTCATCGTTGATAAAGTCTTTTTGAATTGTGATCTAAACTTTGCAGAGTTAGTGTTTGCAATCAATGTAGGAATAGTCATAGCAGCAACTACACCAATGATACCTAAAGTAATCAATACTTCTGCC
>CADBQQ010000100.1 GCA_902796825.1 uncultured bacterium | reverse complement strand
GATACGGAGATCGCATACTACCGCACCTTCAGCAGTTCCGGCACGGAATACTACTACTACTACCGCCGCTACCTCAACAATCTACGGGTTGTTTGTCTCGGAGATTAGCTAACGATAAAAAACACTCGCAAAAGCGAGTGTTTTTATTTTATTCAACATATTCTTCCAAACGTTTCTTGCGGTTCGGGTGACGTAATTTACGCAAAGCTTTCGCTTCAATTTGTCTGATACGTTCACGCGTAACTCCGAACAATTGACCTACTTCTTCAAGTGTTCTTTGTCTGCCATCATCCATACCAAAACGCAATCTTAAAACATCTCTTTCGCGAGCTGATAATGTACAAAGAACTTCTGCAAGGTCTTCTTTTAGCAATTCCGAAGCTACCATTTTAACAGGTGCATCTGCTTCTTTATCTTCAATAAAATCACCGAGACGAGAATCTTCTTCTTTACCTATAGGAGTTTCTAAAGATAAAGGCTCTTGAGCGATTTTAACGATCTCGCGAAGCTTAGATATTGAAACATTCATTTCTGCGGCAAGTTCATCTTCTGTCGGTTTTCTTGACAAATCTTGAGCAAGTTTTCTTGTAACTTTTTTCAATTTATTAATTGTTTCAACCATGTGAACAGGAATTCTTATTGTTCTTGCCTGATCAGCAATCGCACGGGTAATCGCCTGTCTAATCCACCATGTAGCATAAGTAGAAAATTTGAAACCTCTTTCGTGATCAAATTTTTCAGCCGCACGAATTAAACCTAAATTCCCTTCTTGAATAAGGTCTAAGAAAAGCATGCCACGCCCGATATATTTTTTTGCAATACTTACAACCAAACGCAAATTTGCTTGAACAAGTTTTCTCTTTGCTATTGCACCGGGAGTACCACCTTCAAGTATTTTACGGGCAAGTTCAATTTCTTCACTCGCGGAAAGAAGCTTGATACGGCCGATTTCGCGAAGATACAATCTTACAGGATCATCTATTGCAACACTTTTCGGTGCTTCCAAATCGCGTGCATCTGCTTCATCAGAAGAATGAGTAAGATATATATCTTCTGTTTTTTCGCCGTTCATTTTTGAAGAAACAATATCTTCAATATTGTCTGTTGAAATATCAACATTCATATAATTAATAGAATCTTGCTCAGGTTCTAAAACCGAACTTTCATCAAGATCCTGCAAATCCATTGGGGTATCATCTTCTACACTGATTACCGAGGAACCGGCTTGTCTTTTTCTTGTCATCTAATTCATCTCCGATTATCTATTTTTGTTTTTAATTTTATCTCTAAGTTGTATTTGAATTTTGAGAGCTTCAGGATCATTGTCGTCTATATCCTGATATTTTTTCCTAATGTGTTTAATTTCTTGTGCATGTTTACACTGATTTATCTTAGCAATTATTTCAAATATAGTATTTGCAAAGTCTTCGTCGCTTAAACCTCTGTACGCTTCTGATGCTTGTACTAATTCCGGTAAAAGTGCCTGTATCTCAGGCTTGTCAACGAACTCAGTATATAAATGTTCCAATAATTCTTTCACATTATTTACGGTACATATCAATTTGTCAATTGTAGATTTTACAATTATTAATATTTCGTCAGCGAATGCCACATCACCAATCATATCGTTGATTTGAGTGAATGTAAAACGACTGTCGGGTACTAAAAACATGCTCAATAATTTTTTTTGCGCTTTTTGGATAATTGAATCATTTTTTGTTACATTTTTAACAATTCGTTCAACTTGAGGAATATTAGCCCGCTCATAAGCATTTATCTCTGTTTTAATGGCATCTGTATCAATCCCGAGAGCCTGCGCAACCATATCAACATATTCTGAACGAATAATTTTATTTTTAATCTCTGATAATACCGGAACAAAAGTGCTTACATACTGTGCTTTTTCTTGAGGCGTTTTATATTTATCTTTGTTTTTCAAAATACTGTTAATCTGAAAATCAACAAATAACGGAGCATTCTGAATATACGTTTTATAAGCATCTGCGCCGACAGAACGAACAAATTCATCCGGGTCTTTACCCTCAGGAGGTGCAATTACCCTTATTTCGCAAGCATACTTATCTGCTGTAGTAAGAGAATAACTCTCATCAAATTGCTTTACATCTCCTAACCCTGCAAAAACTTCTTTGATTACGGAAGCTCCGCGTGCAGTTGCCTTTTGTCCCGCAGAATCCGTATCAAAGGATAAATAAATTCTTCTTGATTTTGTGTAACGCGATAAGAGTTTCACGTGTTCAGTTGTCAATGATGTTCCGCATGATGCAACACAATTTTCAATGCCATGAGCTTGGGATGAAATTACATCAAAATAGCCCTCCATTAAAATTACGCCATCTTCTTTTTTTATTGCATCTTTTGCAGTATACAAACCGTACAACAGACGACTTTTGTTGTATATCAAAGAGTCAGATGAATTTAAATATTTCGGACTTTGTCCGGCTTCAATTGCGCGCGCGCCGAATGCTACAAATTGTCCGTTTTCATTTTGGATAGGAATTATTACACGATTACGAAAACGGTCGATATAGCCGCCTTTTTCGCTTTTTGTAATCAAGCCGGATTTTTCAAGAATATCATTTGAAAAATCTTTTCTTAATTCATCATACAAAGCCGTGAACGATTTTGAAGCAACTCCTATATGGTATTTTTTAATAATATCAGTACCAATGCCGCGTTTTGCAAGATATTGCATTGCGACTTCGGCATTGTTATCTTTATTACGCAAAAGCAAATCATTATAAAACATAGCAGCAACTTCTGTTGCTTTGAGCATTTGTTCTTTAATTTCGCGAACACTGCCATCACTTTTATGAGAGGTCGGAACTTCAAGACCAAATTTTTCTGCCAGTTCTTCAATTACTTCTCGAAATTCCATATTTTTGGTTTTCATTATGAATTTTATGGCATCTCCGGCTTCTCCACAGCTGAAACATTTGTAAATTCCCATACTGGGAGTTACACAAAATGACGGATTTTTGTCTTTGTGGAATGGACATAATCCCCAGTAACTGTTTCCTTTACGCTTGAGAACTACCTGCTCTGATACGACATCCACTATATCCAGTCTATTTTTAATTTCTTGTATTAATTCATCCCATGTGCCGCTCATAACAAAATTGTAACATCAACATGTCTATTATGTTATTTTGTAACATTAAATTCCTATATTTAAATTATAAATTTCATGTTAAAATCAAAACTATGAATATTACAGGCGGGAAATACAACCGACAAAAAATTGAAGCACCTGACGAAAACATTACACGCCCGACTCTTTCAAAAGTTAGAATGGCTGTTTTCAATACATTGAATTCAATTATGGATTTTGAAGGAAAAAGTTTTCTTGATATGTATGCAGGTTCGGGAATTATGGGGCTTGAAGCTGTTTCGCGCGGATTTGCATCTGTTACGGCAATTGAAAAAAACAAAAAAGCTTATGACGTTATAAAATCTAACTTTTCACGTTACCGTAAAGAAAATAACATAAAACTGATTTTTGGCGACAGTTTAAAAATATGCGAACGCATAAGTGAAAAATATGACGTTACATATATTGACCCGCCGTATTTGTCAGAAATCTATGAAAAAAGTCTTGATGTTATCAAAAATAAATCAGATATAATAATACTTGAACACATAACAAATGTAGATTTTACAGGATTTGAAATAATAAAACAAAAGCAATACGGGGAAAAGTTCGTTACATTCTTAAAAAATAAGCCGTAACGGTATTTTTTGAATATAATATTAAAATGGAAGAAAAGAAAAAACTCTTATTAATAAAACTATCGTCTCTTGGTGATGTAATTTTTAACATACCGCTTGCAAATGCGCTAAAAGATGCCGGGTATGAAGTTACATGGATGGTTTCAGAAAAAGGTATTCAAGTCGTTGAAAACAATCCTTGCGTTGACCATACAATTTTGGTTCCTGTTGGGAAATGGAAAAAACGCGGTCCGTCTTTAGCAAGTTTCAAAGAATATTTATCGATTTTAAAACAAATTCGAGCAGAAAAATTTGATGTAGCAATAGATTCACAAATGCTTTTAAAAAGTATGTACTGGATGATATTTTCTGGAGCCAAAAAACGTATAACTTCAATTGAAGCAAGAGAATTCGCATTTTTAGGAGCGAACGATATTATAAGCAAAATATCCGTGAAAGGGGCGCCTATAGTTAGAAATTACCTGCGATTTGCGCAACATCTCGGAATTAATACAGATAACATAAAAGTTACACTTCCAAAACGTACACCGGAGCAAATTCAAAAAATTGACCGATTATTAGCAAATACAGACAAATCTAAACCTCTTGTAATTATTGCACCCGCTACGACATGGGGTAATAAACACTGGAATAAAGATAACTGGAAAACAGTAGTAAATAATATTGCAGAAAAATGTAATATCGTATTTACCGGCGGACCGAACGATAATGAACTGATAAATTATATATCTGAGGGGAAATTTCTAAATCTTGCAGGCAAAACCGATATTATAGAATTAATGGAATTATTTTCCAGAGCAAATCTTGTTATGGCACCGGATTCAGGCAGTGCGCATCTTGCATGGGCGACACAAAACCCTGCTGTTATTACAATTTTCACCTGCACACCGAAAGAAGTACTTGCGCCATACGGGAATGAAAATAAATATATTGCTCTGGGCGGAGAAGGCTTGCCATGTCAGCCATGTTTTAAACGTAAATGTTTATTGAAGAAAAATAAAAATGCTTGTACAAATTTCCCATCCCCGCAACAAGTCATAAATGCGGTTAACACCTTGATATTTTGATAGAAAAATGTTATAATGAAGTTTATAAGACTTATGGTTTCAAGGAAAATTTATGGGATTATTCGACAAATTTAAAGAAGTTACCAGAAAAGTTTCGGAAGTAGAGTACAACATCTACAACGAAAAACGTGACTATTTGGAAATTTATGAACGCAACCTTGAACTTGAAAAAGAAATTTCACAGCGTACTAAAGAATTAAATACCGCCAACAAACGTATGTTTACCCTCCAACACATCTGGGAAATGATGAATTCATCAACTCCATTAGAAAACATTATGGAGGCAATCGTAAACAGTACGCAGGGTGAACTTGGTTATATGCATTGTGTTATCATTCGCAAAGGAATAGATGAAAATGGAGAATTCTTACGTATTCTGGCTCAATCAAACGACGAATTAATTGCACGCCTGAACAACATAATGGGTGCGCCGGCAATCCAAACAAGACGTCTAAATTATGACAAAACCAGTGTATTTGCTGATGCAATGGCGCGCAAAACAATTATACAAACAAAAGCTCTCGATTTGTCATTAAAAGCAGTACTTCCTGAATTGTCAGAAAAAACAATTAAAGAAATTTTATCAAACCAACCAATAAAATCAGTTATTATAATCCCTCTTTTCACTCGCGGAAACGAATTTGGATGGTTCTGCGTATTTTCTGCACGCGAAGAACTTGCAAGCGAAGAAACCGATTTTCTTAGTTTATTTGCAAAACAAATCGAAATGTCCATAACAATTGCAGACCTCTTCCAAGCCGTTAAAGAACAAGCCGTAACAGATGCTTTAACAGGTTTGTACAACCGAAGATTTTTTGAAGAAGCACTTGAAAAAGAAGGACAACGTGCTCTTAGACAAAAACAACCATTTTCTATTATAGGTATAGATTTAGATTTCTTGAAAAAAATCAACGACACACACGGTCACGTTTATGGCGATTTAGCAATAAAAACCATAGCGGATGTCCTGAAAGCAAATGCCCGCTCAGTCGATATTCCTGCCAGAATTGGCGGTGAAGAATTTGATGTACTGCTGCCCGGAATTGCCTCCGACGGTGCTATGGCTGCTGCCGAAAGAATTCGTAAAGCTATTGAAGAAGTTGAAATTGAAACAATCGGTCATATTACAGGCAGTCTCGGGGTTGCAACATTTTTTGAGCATACAGACAATATTGATGAACTGTTAGAGTTAACCGATCAAGCAATGTACACATCTAAACGAAATGGCAGAAATCAAGTTACACTTGCCAAACCTATTTCAGAAACTTCATGGCAAGAAATTGCAGTTAACACATTTATCGATATTTTGTCTAAAAATCGCGTACCTATGGCAAAACAGCTTTCTAAAGAGTTATGCGAAAAGCTTCAATCTCCAACAAAAAATAACGAACCCGCAAAAGAAACTCTTTTTACAGTTGCAGACATGTTAAATAAACTTTACAACCCTATGCACGAATACGGAGTTGTAAAAAACAAAGTCTTAATGGCTGTAAGTCTTGCAAAAAGGTTTGATTTACCTAAAGAGGACATAGATAATCTCAGAGTTGCCGTTCTGCTTTATGACATTGGGAACTTAATGCTTCCTTATGACTTACTCCAAAAAGCAACACCGCTGACAGATGAAGAACGTAATAAAATTAAAAATCATCCGATTATTGCAGCCCAAGAAATTTTGAAACCTATCTCTTACGTTCAAGATATTTTGCCGATTATTGAACACCATCACGAGAACTGGGACGGAACAGGTTATCCGAACAAGATTTCCAAAAACGATATTCCTCTGACATCCCAAATCATTTTGATTATAGATGAATACTTTGCACTAATTGAAGCCCGTCCATATCGTGCAAAACTATCATCTCAAGATGCTTTAGAAATTATAAAAACCGACAGCGGCAAAAAATGGAATAATACACTAGTAAAAGAGTTCATTTCACTTGTTGAGCATGATATAGTGTAATCTCTTATTCCAAATCATAAATACTCAGCCAAAAAGAAAAGGTATACAATGGTAATAAAAGAAGACAAGCATAGATTTGTGGTAATTATTGAAAAAAGGTCTGCGAGTAATCTTGCATCTAAACTCATAACTGACTACGTAAAGAATAAATAATATTATGCAAGAAAAAGAACTAATTTCAATTATTAAATCAAGCTTAAGCTCCGAATACATCGGAGATGACTGTGCGTATCTAAAGGAATTAGGCATAGTTATTACTCAAGATAGCCTTGTTGAGGATATCCACTTTAAACGTGAATATATAACACCATTCCAACTTGGCTATAAATCCGTAATGGTAAATCTATCTGATATTGCTTCAAGCGGCGCAAAACCGGCATACTTGACTGTATCTTTATCGTTACCCAAAGATATTAATAAAAATTTTGTAGAAGAATTCTACAAAGGCTGTAAAAGCGCACTGAAAAATGGTGAGCAAATTGTAGGCGGAGACATAACGGGTTCAGACAAAATTTATATTTCAATTTGCGCAATAGGAAAAACCGCAGAAAGAAACATTTCCTCCAGAAAAAATGCACGTATAGGTTATAAAGTAATTGTTTCAGGAAATCATGGTTCAAGTGCCGCAGGGCTTAAATTGTTACAACAAAATAAAAAGAATGACAATTTTACAATACCACATCTTATGCCTGAAGCTCAGATTGAATTTGGCAGTAAAATTGCGCAGCAAATAAAAGAACCTTACGCAATGATGGACACATCAGATGGGCTTATGGACGCACTGGCAACAATTGCAAAAGAAAGCGGCGTTTGTCTTGAAGTTGATTTTGATAAAATTCCTCATGATAAAAATATTGAAAAATTTGAAAACTGGCAAGACTTAGTTTTGTTTGGTGGAGAAGATTATCAACTATTAGCTTGTGTTCCTTGTGATTATAACGGTGGAATTCATATAGGAACAGTTAAAGACGGTTCCGGAGTAGATTTAAATATTAATAATAAACTTTTTCATTATACATACACAGATGTAGTAAAAAAAGAATTTAATCATTTTAAATAATAATTATGTAATAGACAAAACAGGCGCGAGTTTTAAATAAAACTCGCGCCTGTTAATATCCTTATAAAATTAATTATGCACAGCATGTGCAGCTTTTCATTGTTTTTTCAATTATTTCATTGAAACTGTCTGCTTTTAATGAAGCACCACCAATTAAAGCACCATCAATATCTGATTTTGACATTTGTTCTTCAATTGTTGAAGGTTTTACTGAACCACCGTATAGAATTCTGATAGAATCCGCAGCAGATGAACCTGCAACCTCTGAAACAACACTTCTAATCATTTTACAAACTCTATTTGCTTCATCAGCATCGCAAGATTTACCTGTTCCGATTGCCCAGATTGGTTCATAAGCAATAACAGATTTTGAAACATCTTCTGATGAAATTCCTGATAATGCGGCTCTGATTTGGCTCGCAATCCATTCATCAGTTGCGCCGGATTCTCTTTGTTCTAAAGATTCACCGCAGCAAATAATAGGAGTTAAACCGCCTGCAAGGATTGCTTTTGCTTTTTTGTTAATCATTTCGTCTGATTCAGAGAAATATTGCCTTCTTTCAGAGTGTCCGATAATTACAAAAGAACATCCCGCATCTTTTAACATTTCAACAGAAATTTCACCTGTGTATGCTCCTGAAGCTTCCCAGTGGCAATTTTGTCCGGCTACGGAAAGTTTGTTGCCGCCGCATCCGCAATCACAAGGGATTGAATGAACACAGCATAATGATGTAAATACAGGTGCAATTACTACACAAGGCAATTCTGTTGCTTTGTAGTTTGAAACAAAAGAACTAATGCCGTCGAATAAAGATTTTGCTTCACTTTGGCATAAATTCATTTTCCAGTTACCTGCAATAATAGGTTTTCTTGACATAATAATCTCCTTTAATTCTATAATTTTTTACAAGGATATTTTATATCAAAAAGAATTTTGTGCAATAAGACAGGCGCATTATTCGGTGATTTTCCAGTTATTATTAATAACTTTTTGCAAACAGCCTTGAGCGTAGTCAACAATATGACCCCAATCGGAGCTTTTTACACCGCATTTTGTTTCATCTACACCGTCGCTAATAACTGTTCCATCAGCCGATATTTTTGCCGAAAATACATCTACACCGATTATATTAGGAGCATCTATTCCATTAATGTCAATAATAATATTGTTATTTTCTTTTTCCGTATCATTCCACATACATACAGCTGAGCCGTTTACAGTAAGAACACAGTATGACGAATACATTTCAACATCAGTACCGCCTGCGGTTTTATATGTTTTGAGGATACAATTATTCGCATTAGAATCATTTTTGTTAAAACAGCCGGTCCTTGCATTTTTTAAATAATTATTTAGGAAATACGGTGCGCCTACGGTCTCATCTGTATCATCTGTGGTCGGCACTCCTGCGGTTGTTTCAAAGAAAGATTGCGCGTGTTCATCACTCATAACTGTTTTGGCAGCATTTTCAATCTGAGAAACAGTTTTCTTTAATTGCGCAGAATACATCTTTTCTCTGTAACCTTTCATAACAGCAGGTATAGTAAGTGCGGCAATAACACCGATTATAGACAACGTAACAATGATTTCAGTTAAAGTAAAAGCTTTTTTCATGATTAATATTCCATTTTCCAACCTGCATCTACAATATTTGTATAACAGCCGACAGAGTATGCAAATATACCTTCATCCCAACCACTCGTTAAGGAATTGCACTGATCTGCACTTCCCGGACCATAAACACTTCCGTCACCTTTTATATCAACAACAAAAACATCTCTGCCCGTAATATTAGGTTCTGCCGTACCGTTTACATCAATTATTATACTTGGAGTAAGATTAGCCAGATTATAATTTATACAAAATGCCGCCCCGTTTGTTGTTTGAATACATTTATTCCCGCCGACATTTGTGGATTGTACTACAGTACCATTGATATTGCGGTATGTGGTGGCAAAACATGCAGTTTTATCTGTACCTTTTGTACATCCTATTTTTGCTGTTTTGAAATAAGTTTTCAGAAAATATTGCCAGCCGGTTGTTCCTGCACCATCAACATCTGTCGATAAAACCTTTGTTTCCAGAAAATTATCTACATGCTCATCATTCATCATTTGCTTTGCGGCATTCTCGATTTGCGCAGTAACTTTCTGGAGCTGTGCAACATACAAACGGTTCCTATAGTTTTTTACAACTGACGGGATTGTTAACACTGCAACAACACCAACAATACTAAGTGTAATCAATACTTCTGATAATGTAAACGCTTTTTTCATTAAATTTTATTCCTTTTATTAATAATCCATATTCCAGTTATCTTCCATGATTTTAGCAAGACACCCGCCCCCATTGCCGATATTAACATCACCGATAGTTGCAGAACCTGTCAAACAGTTATCCGAAGATTTATAATCACTGATTTTGTTTGTCAATTGCTCTATACGGAAAGAAAACATATCCCTGCCTTCCATATTAGGCTCATCTTTGCCGTTTATGTCAAGAAAAACATAACAATTATTTGACGACGTTTCACAAACCATAGCAAGCGCCTGACCGTCATTAAGCATAACTTTTGCATAACTGTCAGTAACACCGGAACCTCTTTCTTGAACTTTAGCTTCAGGGTCGCTGTACTTTTCTCTGTCTTCTTCGTTCATTTGTGCTAATTCTGTTTCTGTATATGCTCTATCCTGTATAATTTTATAAGTATCAGCAAAACCTGAACTTTCGCTTTTCACAT
>CADBQQ010000099.1 GCA_902796825.1 uncultured bacterium | reverse complement strand
TACACCAATATCTGCTTTGTTTAAAATTTCCATATACTCATATCCTCTCAATATCTAATAACTAAGGTATTTTACTATATAAATCAAATTTGTACAAACTATAAATAAAAATTCACAAATAATCAATCCATATTTATTAATGTAACAAAACAATAATTAGTTAACAAAATAATCTCTCTATGTTAAAATACAATCGTAAAAGAGAGGACTTATTATGAAAAACAAATTTCTGATATTACTAACCACAATACTATTAACAACACAAGTTTCATTTGCGGCTTCACCGTTCAGCGCAAATGCAAAAACCAAAAGAATTCCTGCAGGAACAGAAATGTCTTTGAAAGTATTAACCCCTGTAGACACATCAATCACAAATCAAGGAACATCTTTCAATGCAATATTAATAACAGACCAAAAGGAAGATGAGGACGTTATTCTCCCGATGGGTTCAGTAGTAAGAGGAGAAGTAAAAGGGATTGTTCCTGCTAGAAGATTATCCCGCGGTTCAATATTGTATCTTGATTTTGACCATGTCGTAACCCCTAACGGCAGACAAATTCCGCTTGCTTTAACAGTTATAGGCAGAACTGATATGACCGCAGACGGAGGGATTACAACTACAAGAGGATATTTTGATGCCTGGAAACAAACCTGCACAAAATCAGGTCAAGTAACAAAAAATGCTGTTGAATGGGCAGATGGTGTAACAGACAACGGTTTTCGATATGTGCTTATTCCGATAAGTGCTGTCGGCGGAGCTTTCGGGACCGCAGGTTATTTTGTGTACGACAGTATTGCTGATTTAATCAGAAAAGGTAAAAATGTAAGAATTAATAAAGACGAAATTCTTCATGTAATTTTAGTTGAGCCGGTAGATGTTCCGGTTATCTAAACTAATAAATCAAAACCTATGGCAAAAATAGACAAAATAGAAGAACTACAGCAACTGTTAAAAGAGGACAGTACAAATATTCCGGCAAGAAGACAGCTTGCCGTTCTTCTTATGGATTGCGGGTTTAATGAAGAAGCTCTGCGCCATCTTTTATACATTACACAAAAAGTAAAAAATGACGGTGGGATTTATTACAATCTTGGTATAGCATATGAAAAGTTGCGCCAATATTCAAAGGCAGAAGAAGCATACAAAAAAGCCATTGAACTTGAACCTGAAGCAACAGATGCAATATATAATTTAGGATTGGTATATTCAGAATTACAGAACTATGATGAAGCTATAAAATGTTTTGAAAAAGTCCTTTACTCAGATGAAGATGACTCTAATTCATATTTTAATCTTGGGTTAGCCTATTTCAAGAAAAAAGACTACTCTAAAGCTGTAACGTATTTTCAGCGCACTATTGATATCAATGATGAGGATATTTATGCGCATTTTTATATAGGGAATATAATGAAAGAACTCGGAGAAATAAAAGGCGCAAAAGAACAGTTTGAAAAAGTTCTCGAAATTTCTCCCGATTATAGCTGGGCTTATTACAATCTTGCCGTAATTTTTTATGAGGAAGAAGATTACGATAACGCGATAGAAAATTTAAATAAAACAATCCAATTCAACCCTATTGATATTGAAGCATACAAAATTCTTGCAAAAATATTATGTAAAACAGGCTTATATGAACAGGCTCTTAATATAGCAGAAGAAGCTCTTTCAAAATGCGGAGAAAACGGAGATTTATATTACATAGCAGCGCAAATTTACAAAGAAATCCAAAACCCTCAAGAATATGAACATAACTTAAATCTTGCAATAAAAAATCATAAAACGCTATCAATTCCAATTAAAAAAGTTCAAGACGAAATAAAGAACCTGTAAATGTTTGTGATAAAATAAAGACATTAAAAAGGAATACGAGGAAACACATTATGAAAATGTCAAAATTATTTGTACAAACGCTTAGAGAATTTCCGTCTGACGCGGAAGTTATTTCACATAAAATGCTTGCCAGAGCAGGTTATATAAGAAAACTAACAAGTGGAGTTTATAATTATCTCCCTTTAATGTGGAGAGTTTTGAAAAAAATTGAAAACATAGTTCGTGACGAAATGGATAAAGCCGGCGCCCAAGAACTACTTATGCCTTTTGTTCAACCAAAAGAACTCTGGGAAGAATCCGGCAGATGGGGAGCATACGGCGCAGAACTTATGCGCCTGCAAGACCGACACGGTCGTGAAATGTGTTTAGGACCTACACACGAAGAAATTATAACATCGATTGCGCGGGATGTTTTAAAATCATACAAACAATTGCCTGTTAATTTATATCAAATCCAATCAAAATTCCGAGATGAACGCAGACCGCGCTTCGGACTTCTGAGAGGTCGCGAATTTATTATGAAAGACGCATATTCTTTCTCTACATCTCAAGAAGAACTTGACAAAGAATATCAAAATATGTGGAACGCTTATACGGCAATATTTAAGCGTTGCGGATTAGAGACAAAAGCGGTTCAATCCGATTCCGGCGCAATAGGCGGAAATGTATCTCACGAATTTATGGTAATCACAGACACCGATGCAGGTGAAAATGATGTATTTTATTGCGATGATTGCGATTATGCGGCAAACTCAAATCACGCAGTATCAAACTTGCCTAAATCAATTATTGATGGAGGTTATAAAGAAGCAAAAATAATTGATACACCAAATGTACATTCAATTGAAGAACTTAGTCAATTTTTGAATTGCGCTCCATCAGTTATATGTAAAGCCCTTGTTTATATTGTGGACAAAGCTCCTGTAATTGCACTTATACGCGGAGACAAAACAGTAGAAGAAACGAAATTGATGAACGCTGTCGGCGGACTCGACATCAGAATTGCAACAGCTGCTGAAATCGAAGAACTTATGAATGAAAACGGCTTTAACGCAATTGCTGGTTTTATCGGACCACAAGGTTTGAAAAAATACGGCGAATACGATGTTAAAATAATTGCAGACAAAACTGTTACCGAGTTAAAGAATTTTGTAATAGGCATAAACCAAACCGATAAACATTTAGTCGGTGCAAATTGGGGAACAGAAGTCGAATTACCGGCTCAGGTTGAAGATTTACGACTGGTTGAAGCCGGAGATTTTTGCCCTCAATGTGGTAAACCTTTAAAAGTAACTCGAGGAATTGAAGTAGGCAATATTTTCCAATTAGGAACAAAATATTCCAAACCTATGAATGCTGTTTATCTTGATGCGAACGGCAAAACTCAGCCATATATTATGGGATGTTACGGTATCGGCATTTCAAGAACAGCAGCTGCTGCTGTTGAAGCTCACCACGACGAATGGGGCATAAAATGGCCGATAGCAATAGCCCCATATCACGTTGATATTGTTCCTGTAAGCACTCAGGATGAGACTCAAATGAAAGTGGCAAATGAAATTTATGAAAAACTTCTTGATTCAGGAGTAGAAGCTGTACTTGATGACAGAAACGAAAGACCTGGAGTTAAATTCAAAGATTCTGATTTAATTGGCTTCCCATTTAGAATAACAGTCGGCAAAACAATTACTGATGGCCAAGTTGAATTTGTCATAAGAGAAACCAACGAAAAAATCTCAATGACACCGCAGGAAGCAATTCAAAAAGTAATAGAAACCGTTAAGTGATTTTAACCCCTCTCATATACAGAGAGGGGTTAATTGCGATAAAAAAAATTTACCCCTTATTCAAAATCATAAGAGACCTTGAACCCTAAAATTTCAACAATTTTCATCACCTCATTGTAGGTGATTGTTCCTCTGCGCGATTTATTAGATAAAGCACTTGCAGAGCAGGTTTTTCCTGTTTTTTCCGTAATTTTTTCAGCCAGCTTTTTAATAGTAAGCGCCCTCATTGACGCTAATAACTTAACCTGTTCTCTTGCCTCAATAATCATACCAACATTTTATTACATGTTGACAAAATTTGTCTTATAATATGCGTTTCATATTAGAAATAATAAATATATATTAGAAATTATTAATTAAGATATGAAAGGAGATTTTATGAGAAAAGAGCATGGTTTTATCAAGGCACGGAGTGTAAATAATTCCCTCGCCCATCGGGAGAGGGTGTCCGAAGGACGGGAGAGGGGTAAATGTATACGTAACCAAAGCAGAATGTGAACAATTAAAGGCAGACGGTTACCCAATCAACGCATGTAATTATGATAATGATTACTGGGCAGGCGCAATGAAACAATGTCAAGATGCAGGCGGCAGATTGCCTACAGAACAAGAACTGGCAGACATAGCAACAGCTTTATACGGCGGGAAACAAGGCGGCGGCAGCTTTAGTGCAAGCGATAGTATAGGTTCAATCAACAGCGCAGGTTCAATCGGCTCAGGCGAAGC
>CADBQQ010000098.1 GCA_902796825.1 uncultured bacterium | reverse complement strand
TTCGGCTCATACCCGAAAGGTTCGAGAGTTCGAATCTCTCCCCAGCTATTATAAATAAAGAGTTTCCACGATTTTGGAAACTCTTTTATATTGATATTGTGGGTATTAAACATTAATTTTATATTACAACATCATTCATGGCATTGCCTCCGATTTCGTAAAGTTCAGGCATTAGGTGGCCGTATTTGTCTAGGGTTACTTGTATTGAACTATGCCCCATTTGTTGCTGAATAAATTTTATAGGAATATGTTTTGAAATCATTAAACTAGCGTATGTGTGGCGCAAGTACCTATTTTGTCTTCTACTCATGTAATATGCCTTGTACGGTAAGTTTAAAAGCGTTTTCGCTTTTGTGTATTAACTCATAAGCCCGCGTAGAAATAGGCATAAAACATACTAAAATACCCGGAGCAAGTGCAACAGGTGTTGTTATCGGTTCTTTTCTGAAAAAATGTTTTAAAGCGTTGAGTAAGATTATAAAACTTATATAGTTATATTAAAAATATAAAAGATAAATAATATTGCGACTGTTAATTTTTTTTAAAAACTATTAAAAATTTTTAAAAATTTTAAAACTTAGAAATAGCGTGTAACTTTGACAATTGTTAAGAAAAGTGTCAATCTTTAGGATGAAATTTTCAAAAAATTCTTCCATGCTTTCAAAATTTGTTGTATAATAAAATAACAGATTGAGGAAGGTAAGTGTTTAGGTCGTTTGCCTCTCCTCACGGCAAATCAGCCGGCATGCTTGAGTTTGTATATTACCTCGAGACAGGAATTTGGGATTAATTCAATAGTTTGTAAAATGCAGATCTCGTTTCTGCCTTTTTTAAGTAAAAGGAGATTAGTAAATGAACAATTTAAACAGTGGGAGAGTAGTAAGTATTAACGGATTAGATTCCGCTGAAACAAAAGTAGCAGATAATAATTCTATAAATAAAGTTGTCAATCTTTCAAAAAAAGTTGACTTAAATAATATTAAAATTGTCAAAAAAGACGGTACTCTGGAAGAATATAATATTGAAAAAGTTGTTAATGCCGTAAAAAAATCTGCGGCAAGAATGCTTGTTGATTTATCAGAACAAGAAATTCAAAATATTTGCGAACACGTAAATAACAGTGTTTTCGCTCAAAGACAAGATTATATTGATATTTCCAGAATGCACTGCATCGTAGAAAATGCTTTAGAAGATGTTAATCCTAAAGTTGCTAAGAGCTACAGAAATTACAGGGATTACAAAATCGACTTTGTAAAAATGTTAGACAAAGTTTATCAAGAATCTCAAAGAATTATGTACATTGGTGACAAAGAAAATTCCAATGCAGATTCTGCTCTTGTTTCTACAAAACGTTCATTAATCTTTAATCAGCTTAATAAAGAACTTTACAAAAAATTCTTTTTAACAGTTCCGGAATTACAGGCAATCAGAGATGGTTACATTTACATCCATGATATGTCTGCAAGACGTGATACTATGAACTGCTGTTTATTTGACGTTGCAGAGGTTCTTAAAGGCGGCTTTGAAATGGGTAACCTTTGGTACAATGAACCGAAATCGTTAGATGTTGCTTTTGATGTAATCGGAGATATTGTTATGGCTGCTGCCAGCCAGCAATACGGTGGATTTACCGTTGCAGAAGTAGACAAAATTCTTGCTCCTTATGCACAAAAAACTTTTGAAAGACAATATAACAAATATATTGAACTCGGCTTGAATGAAGAACAAGCAACAAAAGCGGCTAAGATTGATGTTAAAAAAGACTTTGAACAAGGATTTCAAGGTTGGGAATACAAATTTAATACAGTAGCTTCTTCACGTGGTGATTATCCGTTCATCACTGTAACAGCCGGTCTTGGAACTGAAGAATATGAGAAAATGGCAACAATTGCTATGTTGAATATTCGTATGAAAGGTCAAGGGAAGAAAGGTAACAAAAAACCTGTTTTATTTCCTAAAATAGTTTTCTTGTATGATGAAAATATTCATGGTGAAGGCAAAGTTAACTATGACGTATTTGAAGCAGGTATTGAATGCTCTAAAAAAGCAATGTATCCTGACTGGTTGTCATTAACAGGTGAAGGTTACGTTGCAGAAATGTACAAAAAATACGGCAGAGTTGTATCTCCAATGGGCTGCAGAGCTTTCTTATCTCCATGGTTTGAAAGAGGCGGTTTTGAACCTGCGGATGAAGATGATAAACCAATTTTCGTAGGTCGTTTCAACATTGGTGCTATAAGTTTGCACTTGCCTATGATTTATGCGAAAGCAAAACAAGAAGGTAAAGATTTCTATGAAGTACTTGATTATTATATGGAAATGATTAGAGGACTTCACAAACGTACTTATGATTATCTTGGAGAAATGAGAGCTTCTGTAAACCCTCTGGCATACTGCGAAGGCGGTTTCTACGGCGGTCATTTAGGTTTCCATGATAAAATCAAACCTTTATTAAAATATGCAACAGCATCATTCGGAATTACAGCATTGAACGAACTTCAAGAAATTCATAACGGAAAATCTCTTGTTGAAGACGGTCAATTTGCAATTGATGTTATGAAATATATCAATAAAAAAGTTGCCGAATTTAAAAAAGAAGACGGTTATTTGTACGCATTATACGGAACACCTGCAGAAAACTTATGCGGTTTACAGGTAAAACAATTCCGTAAAAAATACGGTGTTGTAGATAAAGTTTCAGATAAACCTTATGTATCTAACAGTTTCCACTGCCATGTTGCAGAAAACATCACTCCTATTGAAAAACAGGATTGTGAAAAACGTTTCTGGGATTTGATGAACGGCGGTAAAATTCAATATGTAAAATATCCGTTAGATTACAATACTGATGCAGTTA